>NZ_CDLCQJ010000033.1:0-4890 GCF_975850365.1 Candidatus Hodarchaeum mangrovi
CTTATCTAGCTAAAGTAGCTCACGAAAAAACAACAGATCCCATTATTGGAAATTTATTGAAAACAATAATGGAACATCCTGAGTATAGAACCCTCACAGACATCGAAAAAAGGAATCTCTATCTTATAAAGCGAGAATATGATAAAGAAACTCGAGTACCATCCGAATTAGCAGCAGAGATTGCAGCACAATCAGCAAAGACAATTCAAGTATGGAAAGAAGCAAAAAAGGAAAAGAATTATCTACTTTATAAACCTGAATTAAATAAAATTTTAGCACTTACGAAGAAAAGAGCCCATTATATTAATCCTAATCTAGAGCCATTTGATGTATTGCTTGATGAGTTTGAACCAGGAATGACTTCTGATATTATTACCAAATTATTTAATGAACTGAAAGCTGGATTAATACCCCTGATTGAAAAATGTATTACATCTTCAAACCAGCCAGATATTTCGCTACTTAAACGAAACTGCCCAATAGAAATTCAAAAAAGGTTATCAACCTCCATTGCATCCATTGTTAACTATGATCTTGAACGAGGATCCATTGATGAAACCGAGCATCCATTTACAACAGGATATTATGATGATGTACGAATAACAACACATTATTATGAAAATGATTTTGTAGATTCATTTTATTCAGTCATGCATGAAGCGGGTCATGCTTTATATGAGCAGAATTTGAATCGTGATTTTCTTTATACATCTGTAGGAAATTATTGTAGTTTAGGAATTCATGAGTCACAAAGTCGATTTATTGAGAATATTCTTGGGCGTTCACCAGAATTTTGGGAATACTATTTACCAATCTTCAAAAAGATCACAGGAGAGATCTTTTCTGATGTTAAAACACATTCATTAGTTCATGCCCTCAACCGGGTTATACCATCAAAAATAAGGGTAACAGCAGATGAGGTGACTTATTGTCTGCATATTATAATCCGGTTTGAAATAGAGCGTGATTTATTAACAGGTAAGATTTCTGTTGATGAATTACCTTCGGTTTGGAATAGAAAATATAAAGACTATTTAGGGGTCGATATTGAAGATAATACTGAAGGGGTGATGCAAGACACTCATTGGGCTGGTGGTGCCTTTGGGTACTTTCCCACCTATGCATTAGGCAATATTTACAACGCTCAAATGTTAAATGCCATGCTCAAAGATCTCTCTAATTTTAAAGAGTTGATTAAAACCGGCCAGTTATCACCTATTATCAATTGGATGATTGAGAAGGTACATAAACCAGCTAACATGTATGACCCTCCTGAACTAATGAAAAGGATTACAGGAGAGGAAATTAATCCTAAGTATTTCATTCAGTATCTCGAGAAAAAATATTCCAAAATATATGGATTTTAATTCTTGTTCTTCTTTTCTTTTTATTCTCTAATGTCTTGTTGAGATGAATTTAATTCTCGGATTTTTTTTCTAGAAAATCATAAAATAATATGAATGTGTATATTTCTAACAATTAGTTTAATTATAATCTTGGGGTCATTTATTATGAAAGAAGGTACAAAGCTTCTCGAACAGCTTAAAAAAGAGTCTGAAACCACAGAGGCAACAGAAGAGCTAACTAATTTAATGGATAAAGTTGAACATGTTCAAGAGCGATTAGGAATTACTGATGAAGTTGCACTTGGAGTGAAAAAACAGCTAGAACGTTCCTATGAGGAAGCGTTAAACGCAATAATGTCAGTTTCAGGCTCTGAAGACCAAATTGCTCAAATGTGGGGATATAATGTTGGTCAAATTCTATATGAATATTTAAACAGACGAGACACAGCTGAAGGGCGTCAAGCTTTAAGTTTTCTCAAAATGAATCTTGGTTATCATTTATCATTATATGGTTATTGTGGGGAAATTCATTTTGCAAATTTTATTATGGGTCTCGCATTACGTTTTATGGTGGGTTTTGAGAAGCTTAGGGCCAATATCGCAGAAATCCAAGAAGAATTAAATAAATTTGAAGCAATTATTAATACAGAATCTAATTCAAGACCTAAATTGTTCCAACAATAGAAATATTTTACACAATTAATTGAAATTTATTTCAATCTGGGAAATAAACTAGAATAATAATAAAAATAACTTGCAAAAATTTCAATATGCTAAGTAAATCGTTCCCTAACCCTTTAGGGTGCTAAAAAATGCTCCTGGTGACCTATCATGGAAGGTTCCATTCAAGAAGACATCAAACTCTATCCAATATTCTCACACGAGAAAATTCTCTCATTAGTGGACTCCATCGATACAATTTCTGTCAGAGGAACAAATTATAAAAAAAAAGCCTTTGTTTTTACTGATACTGAAAATAATAAATGGTTATGGAAAAAGTTAAGTCCTAAAATTCTTTTAACTGAATATATTATTTCCATATTAGCCCAATTTCTTGAAATACCAATTCCTCAATCTATATTATCAAAAATAGGACATTCTTATGGCTTACTCCAATTTTGGATTGAGGGAGGTGAAGAATTACAGAAGAGTAGAAACAGGATAGAAACAAAGTTAAAGGAATTAATTGTATTTGAGGCCTGGATAGGAGCTTTAGATCGGCATGGGGCTAATTATCTTATAACTTCAGACCAAATTTGGGCAATTGATTTTGAAGATAGCTTTTCAAACAAAACAATGGGAAGTGAGCTTTTTCTATATTATCCATGGTTACGTGAGACGGATTTCGATTCCGAAGTACGAAAGATTCAATCAGAAATCGATAGAAAAAAATTGATCTTCCTAAAAAATAAAATACTAAAAGAGTTTCCTCTACCAATGGATTCTAGAGCAAAGATTGCATTAATGAAGTTTGTAGATGATATATTCACTTTTTTATCAAAGAATAGTAAAGATTTATCTATTCTTGTTGAAGAATATGTGTACTATAATTCAGAAAGTAATAAAATTTTTGATGCCTAAAAATAATCAGGTGAACAATTCCTGAAAGAGCTAAATGTTAAGGGAGATATTTGTTTAAAGAAAAAATGTTTTCATTGTTGTGTTGAAACTGAAATGATTTTATCTCCAGAGGATATCAAACGAATATCTGATCTGGTGAAGAAAGACCCAGCGCAATTTTCAATGAAAACCGAAGATGGATTAAAAGTATTAAGGAATAATGAACGAAACAATGGAGAATTAGTTTGTTTTTTCCTAAATAATGAAGGTTTATGTTCAATCTATGATCTACGACCGAAAGGTTGTACTTTTTATCCACTGATCTGGGATATGAAACAGCATAAAGTCATAAGTGATGATTATTGCCCATATTATAAAATGTTTAACCAGTTTATTAATAAGTTTACACATGAGGTCGAGGATTTTGTTTTTCGCTTATATGGAGAGATTTAATTTAAATAAACTTGCGAATCAAGAAAAGAGAAGTATAAAATCATCTAGAAATATGTCTATTTATGAAACAACTTCGCAAGATAAACGCTGTTAAAAACAGTCAACCAACCCTAGAAGGTGCTGGAGTTAGGTTAAGACGAGCTTTTGCTCATAATGAAGCAAAACTACTCGATCCATTCTTATTACTGGATGATTTTCGTGGAGACAATCCAGAAAGCTATATTGCAGGATTCCCTTGGCACCCACACCGTGGTATTGAAACAGTAACCTATATGATCGAAGGGAAAGTAAAACATGAAGATAGTTTAGGTAATGGAGGAATTATTGGACTTGGTGATGTACAGTGGATGACTGCTGGTTCAGGAATAATCCACAGTGAGATGCCTCAACCATCCTCAACTGGAAGGATGGGAGGATTTCAATTATGGGTGAACCTTCCTGCAAAATCAAAAATGATGGCTCCACGATATCAAGAAATTAAGGAAGAAGAAATTCCTAAGTTGCATTTTCCTAATAATATAGAAATAAAGTTAATAGCAGGGAATTTAAATGGAACAAAGGGACCTGTCAAAGATATTGTCGTTGAACCAACATATCTAGATGTTACAATACCACCTGAAATCTCATTCACTCTAGATACTAATAAAGGGTTCACCTGTTTAGCATATGCAATTGATGGTGAAGGATATTTTGATGAACAGTCCGTTAAACAAATTAAGGACACTCAATTAGTCACCTTTGATGATGGGGAATATATATACGCAAAAGCAGGTAAAAATGGATTCAGATTTCTGTTTATTAGTGGAATGCCTTTAAAGGAGCCTATTGCCTGGGCTGGGCCAATCGTGATGAATAGTCAAGCAGAATTGCAATTAGCGTTTGAGGAATATCGACAAGGTACTTTTCTGAAGCATAAATAAGGGACTATCCATCTTCCTAGATCTTTCTCTTTTTGCCTTATTTTTATATTAGGAAGAATGCAAGTTATTTTTTTTTTCATATTTTCTTCTTTAAAAGTTTATACTTCCTTTAAATAACTATTACTTTGATGCAGTAGAGATAAATTATTTTTCATGGTTAAATCAAACAAATTTTTAGCTTTATTTACCTAGAAGTAGGTTTAGAATCTAGCTTATATATGTTAACATTGATAACAATAGTAACATTTTTAAACAATGATAATTCTGTTAACACAAAACTAACAGGTTGATGGAAAAAATGCTGGAGCGCATTGAACAGGAATTTTTTCTTCTATATCCAGAAAAATATGTAAAGATGGTAAAAAATATTGTTGAAAAATACAATAAAACTGCACACAAGGATTTCCATCGTAAAAATCATAGATTGGTAACTCCAAATCCCCATAAAACAAACCCTAAATGTGAAATCGTATATTTTCACCTTCTTCGATTTTTTTAAGGTTAGAAGGATATCAATCAAGGAAGTATGCAAATATGAAAGAGGAAGAAAATGAAGAATCTTACAACGAAGATGAATGGGAAGATGATGATGACAATGATGAAGAATTAAA
>NZ_CDLCQJ010000034.1:0-7159 GCF_975850365.1 Candidatus Hodarchaeum mangrovi
ATATCATAGAATAAATAAATTAAATGATTCAGAAAAACATTTAGCTAAACTATTGAGAGAGTTAAAACAACTAGAAAATCGTCTCAATCTTGATGTGTTTTTACTATATGAAATTTCGAAAGAAGATCAAGAGATTATAAAAGACACTTTGGAGCATTTTGCTAAACTTAGAGAAAGTAGTTTTTAAATAAGTAATAAAAAGAACAGTTTAGCCAATCTTCTGGATTAAATAAGATGATAAAATCTGATATAATTGCAAAACCTAACAGAAATCGTTATTACTTTGAGACCATCGATTTAGTATTAATTGCCTTGTTCTCAGCTTTAGGTGGAGTTTTTAGTGTCTTTGTTGGAAACCTAACTCGTACAATATTTAGCTCCAGTTTATTTGGTTTGGGACAATTATTCTCTGGTTTTCATATTTTTTGGTATGTAATAGTTTATTATTTATCGGGTCGTAAATTTGGGACTGTTACTTTAACTGGTATCATTAAAGGAATAGTAGAAGTTTATGTAGGAAGCACACTATCAATAACAGTTGTTATGATATCAGTAGGAGGAGCATTTTTATTTGATCTGCTAGCTATATTTTTCTTTAAACTTATTTCACATGAAAGGGGCAGAACCATTAGTATTATAATCTCAGCTGGTCTAAGTTCTTCTTTTAATGTATTAGTATTATGGAACATGTTATTATTAGGAATTGATAAAAATGGATTACCCAATATATGGATAATTGCCTTAGTAGTGTTTAGTTTTGTATCTGGGGTAATTTTCGCAGGATTTTTAGGCCAGGAGATAGCAAAATATTTCTTAAGAAGTGGATTACTGAATTGGCGGAAATTAAAAGAAGAATAGACTTAATAAACAGGTTCATTCCATATTGAAATTGAATGGTGAAGAAATTTGGGTGAACTTTTGGGACCTTGTAAAAAATGCAGTAGATTACTCATTCGACCCCATCCCTCTGGATTATGTGAAGAATGTCGAAAAAAGGATTTAAAACTCCTAAAACCAGATACTCCTGATCTTCCAGATCCTTTAAGGTTTTAAAAAGGGATATTCGAACAGTCAATGGAGAAGTTATTGAAAAATTAGTAGTTGAAGCTAATAAATATGCAGGTTCCAATGTGAAAAAATTAGACAATAGTATTCCTAAATTCACTCATATTATTCTTTAACCTTTTTTATTTATTCTAGCTAAAACATCTATTATTATAGGAAGAAAACACAAATACTCCCTTTTTTTTATTTTCCATTTTCCCTTTTTTTCCCTATGTAATTATTTTATAATCAGCAAAAAGCTTTTACAGCAGGATGTAATGAAGTTAACTAAATTATTAATATCGAAAAGTTAGTGATAATTATGGATGATAAGGTATTTACACAATATGATCCATTAGAAGAGGCGCTACAAGAAGGGATTGACCCAGAAAAGTACATAATAGGGACTTACATGGTTCAATTAGGACCACGTATGGATCCATGGTTTATAGGAAGAGCTGCTGCGTGTGAACAATCTACTGGAACATGGGTACCTGTTCCAGCTAACACACCTGAACTTAGAGCGACTTATGGAGCGAAAGTGATTGGGGTTTATGAGATTCCCAATTGGGAATTTGAAGTTCCAAATGAAGTTAAAGAAAGGAGTTATATTTACCAAATTGCTTTTCCTATAATCAATCAAACAGACCAAATTGCATTAATGTTGACCGCTACGATAGGGAATATATCAATGGGAGGAAAATTAAAATTACTAGATTTGCGCTTCCCTAAACCATGGATAAAAAAATTTAAAGGGCCTAAATTTGGAATTGAGGGTGTAAGAAAGTTATTGAAAGTTCCTGATAGACCTTTATTGAATAATATGATAAAACCTTGCAGTGGTTGGACTCCTGAAGTTGGAACTCAACTTTTTTATGCTGCTGCCAAAGGAGGTTGTGATATAGTCAAGGATGATGAATTAATTGCTGATATGGAGTACAATCGAATTGTTGATAGAGTACCGATGATGATGGAGGCAGTGGATAAAGTCAAAGACGAAACAGGGGAGGAAACTCTCTATACTGTCAATATTACCGATAAACTACCCAAGCTGCATGAGAATGCTCTGGCGGTCCAAGATGCTGGAGGGAACGCCTTGATGATTAACTACCTTGTTGTTGGTCTAGAGGCTATGCGTTGGCTTGCTGAAGATCCTGAGATTAAATTACCAATTTTAGCTCACATGGATTTTGCTGGAGTATGGTATGAGTCTCCTATTTCCGGAGTTTCTTCTTTCTTAACCATGGGAAAGCTAGCCCGTCTTGCAGGTGCTGATATTGTCGTTTATCCTGCTCCCTATGGTAAGGCTCCTTTTTTAAAGGAAAAATATCAATCGATAGCTAGAGCTTTACGATATCGTCTACATAACCTTAAATCCAGCTTACCTATGCCCTCTGGAGGTATTACACCAGGGATGGTAATACGAGTAATGCAAGATCTAGGGAATGATATCATGATTGGTTCTGGAGGAGGTATTCATGCTCATCCAGACGGACCAATTGCTGGAGCAAAAGCCTTCAGACAAGCTATTGATATAGGTATGAAGGATTTAACAGCTGCCAGTGAAGACTTTGAAGATTATGTTGAAGACCACGAAGATGAGTATCCTGAACTAGCTAAGGCAATGAAGAAATGGGGAGTTTCTGATACACGTTTCTAATCCTTTTTTCTTTTTTAACCATATAATCCTCCTGCAACTGGAGGAAATATTGAAATGATGTCTCCGTTGTTTAGTGACGTATTTAATCCATCATAGATGTTTATATTATGCCCATTGATAAGAATAATGATCCAACTGTGAAGGTTTAATTGATCATCAAATAATTGTTGGTTTAATTCCGGGAATTGATCGATTAAGGCATTTAGAAGTAAATTAACTGTTGTATTAAGAGTCAGAGATATTAATATTTCCCGTTTCTTCGTGATATACTTGAATTGGCCAAAAAATCTTGCTTTAACCTGAATTCTATGAGGATTATCAGAAAAAGCCATTGATTCATCACATATAAGCTATCTAAAGATAGATGATTATCAATTATTTTCTTCTGTTTTTAATTTCTTCTTGTCTAATTTCATAACTCTGGTTAATGGGAGGAAATCACGAATTTCCACCTGTTTTGGAACAGCATATGGGGGGAGTATTTCCTTACAAAATTCAATAATCTCTTCTGAGCTTGTTTTATTTTTATATTCATCTCGTAAAATGACAAATGCTTTGACACGTTCGCTTCCAGGACGATTTGGATCAGGTATTCCGATCACACCTGCCATTCTCACCGCTGGATGAGTATGTAAGGCATCATCAATAACTCGTGAGTACACTTTCATCCCTGAAACATTGATCATGTCTTTGATTCTGTCGACTATTTTAAAGTAGCCATCTTCATCCATTACACCAATATCTCCAGTCGCTAACCACCCATTCGGTTGTAATCCTTTTCCTTTTTCTGGCCAGTAACCCAGCATTACTTGGGGTCCCCGAATCCATACTTCACCTTCCTGACCAAAAGGAACTTCCTTTCCAGTATCTGGATCAACAAGTTTTACTTCTGTGTCTGGAATGGGCACTCCTACAGATTCCTTCACTTCGGTCATGAAACGGGTAACCTTAGATAGCGCAGAAAGATTTATATGTGTGCAAGGACTGCATTCAGTCATTCCATAGCCTTCACTCATAGGTACACCGGTTTTTTTCCCAAACTGTTTTCCCACCTCTGGAGGAAGCGCTGCAGCACCTGAAAAATAAAAGATTGGCATCTTTCTAAGATCCTTAGTCAAGAGCTCGCTAAAATGAGTAGGTACCGCGAACACTGCAAAGGGTCTTGCAGTACGAATGAGCTCTGCAATATAGTCGATATCCCGTGCATCGATCAGAAAAGTCCGTAATCCCCACGAAATGGCTGAAATATAAGCCCAATGCCCATATTGATGGAAGATTGGCACACAAATCAATGTAGCTGACTTACCTTTGAATCCACGTTCAAGAGGGCTTAGAAACCAGTGTAAAGATTGAGTAACATTTGTTGTGATGTTATGGTGAGTTAACATTGTCCCTTTAGGTACTCCTGTTGTTCCTCCAGTAAATGGTATAAATGCTATGTCATTTTTTGGATTTATGGTTACATTTGGGGGATTTGGCTCATATTTCTCAATCAAATCTGCCATTTTATGTGCATTCGGTACATTTTTCATTTCTGGTAGAGTATAATCAGGAAATAACGGAACAGGAGTATAAATTAGGTTTTTAACTGAAATTTTATTCTGTATTTTCTCTAATCTTTCTAGACGGCGGTAGGAGCAAATAATAGTATTTGCATTCACTTCATTTATTTCATGTAATAAATCAGGAGCTTTGTGTAAAATGGATAAGGGAACATGGATTGCACCTAGTCGTAAAATAGCAAAATCAGCAATTATAAATTCAATGCATGTTGGGAGAATGGATACAACGCATTCTTGTTTTTTTACCCCTAAATCAGCAAGAGCTGTTGCAAATTTATCCACCTGGATTTTTAGTTCTCTATAGGTTAATCGCTGGTTTAGATAGATAACAGCCTCTTTATCAGGGTATTCTTCAGCAGATTTTTCAAGAAATTCATAAATTGAAATTTCTGGGTAGGGTTCCATTGTTTTAGGTAATTTATACGGGCCAACAAAATAACTCTTCAACCAAGGTTTTTCAGAATAAGAGTTCAATACATACACTATTCCTAATCTATGTTTTACATTTTAGCGCTTAACCAGCTTAATCCCAAACGATCTAAAGTTTCTGTGGTAGGTCGACCATTATTATCCCAACCGCGATATTGGTAATATGCGTCTAACATTGGATCAAGGTTTACAGTTTGACCCTTAGCTGGTCCATCTGGTAAAGGGTCTTCCAAAAGGCGCTTGGGTAGGGTGTCATCAGCTCTAGTCAAACCTTCACGAATATTAAATGCTCTTTCCAAATTATAAATACGTTCTCCAGTGAGTCGGAAATCAGCCTCAGTAAATTCATAACCAAGTAAACTTTGAATTAAGTCCGCCCAATCGTCTCCAGTCAAAACCATGCCCATAAATTTACATCCTGAAAGTGCATCAAAAATACCAAAAGCATCTTCATAATCTTTAACCACACGTGCCTCTTCTGGTATTTCTTTTAAGCCATCTTCGTCAACCTCTCCTTCATCAACGATAAGAAATGGCATGGACATGAAAGCTGGACCTTCAATATAAGCTGTAATATGATCTCCTCCCCGATTAGCGGTTGCATAAGCTAATCCTGTGATTTTTGCAGCCCTCGAATCGTAAGCTGGTAGTTCTAATCCCTTTACATGCATGGCGAACCTCTCGGATCCTTGTCCTAGCTTTTCCGACATATTTTTAGACCCTTCTGCTAATAAATCTCCAATACCCTCTCTTTTAGCAATCAAATGGATAAGGTCAACAATGGTATCTGAATCCCCAAATTGAATTTTTGATCCCATGGTATCAGTTAATATCCCTTTCTCAACAGCCTCCATAGCGAAAGATATCGTTGCACCAGCAGAAATGGTATCTATCCCATATTCGTTACATAAAAAGTGGGCTCTTGTTATTGCATTTAAGTCATAAATGTCGCACATACTGCCAAAAGCTCCAATTGATTCATATTCAGGGCCTTCACCCGAGCTTGCATATTTTCCTTCTTTAATATCAGATACTCTTCCACAGGCAATCGGGCAAGCGAAACAGGCTTTTTCTGCAATTAGAATTGTTTCATTAATCGCTTCGCCATTGATTTTTTCATACTGCTCTACGTAACCTGTTTGCCAATTTCGTGAAGGAAGCCCACCTCTTTGGTTCACCATATCCAAAATCGCAGCTGTACCAAATACTTCTAATGTAGCCTTAAGTAAGCTTGCATTCACCCAATCAAATCGATCTTTGGCTTTCTCTCTATATTCCTCTTGGTTTGGAATATTAATTTTCATTTTTCCTCGGACAGCAATCGCTTTCAGATTTTTTGAACCCATGACTGTACCTAGCCCGCACCGTCCCGCTGCTCTTCCCCAGTTTGGCGCTGTCACATCATTCATGATAGCAGCGTATTTCACTAAATTTTCCCCTGCAATTCCAATACAAGCAACATTAAAGTCGTTACCTAAAGTTTCTTTAATTATTTTAGTTGTTTCAGATGTATTTTTCCCCCAAAGATCAGATGCATCTCGTAATTCCGCTTTTCCATCATCAGTGACTAGATAAACAGGTTTTTTAGAAATCCCTTCGAAAATTATTCCATCAAATCCTGATCTTTTCAAATCCCTTCCCCAGAAACCTCCCGAGTTTGCTTGTCCCCAAAATCCTGTTAGAGGTGATTTAGAAACAACAGAAAACCGACCTGTACTTGGAGAGGATGTCCCAGTCATTGGGCCAGTCATAAATATCAATTTGTTTTCTGGGCCTAATGGGTCAATACCTTTTGGAACCTCATCAAAAAGAAATTTAGTAGCTAACCCTGCTCCTCCTAAATACATCCTTAAATCCTTTTCGTCAGGAATTTCTTCTTTAATCATTCCTGTTGTCAAATTAACTCGTAAAATTTTTCCCATATATCCGAACATGATTTTTTCAACCGTAATTAAACATTAGCTATGTTTCTTATTGATCCTTCAAAATCTACTTAAATAGTTAGACATCCTACAAAGACGTTTCTTATATAATATTTTGAATTTTGATTCCCATTTATGTTGTTTCTAAGTAAAAATCTATTTTTCAGAGCGAGTAATTCAGTCTCGATCATCACTAAAACAAGAGATAATAACCTTTTCGTCATTTTAAAACGAAAACACTCATAAGAATGCTATCTGAGACATTAAATTATGTTTAAGATCCTATTAATTCCTCTCTGTGTTTTTTTTATCAAATAGGTCAGTTGTGGTAAAATAAGCAAAATAAAGGTCTTGGTGCCAAGATAGGTTGATGGTACTGCGATCACACATGAATCCCTTATATTGGTCTCTTATTAAAGGAAGATATCAATTTTTATTTTTCAGCGATTTAAATAGAAGTTAACCAAAATCGATCTACTTAAATATTAGTTGACCTGATCAACTCAATTATTTTTTTGAATAAAAAAAAGGTGCCAACAAAA
>NZ_CDLCQJ010000035.1:0-2729 GCF_975850365.1 Candidatus Hodarchaeum mangrovi
AACGAAAAAATTACCAATGATGCGTATGTCAGAAAATTTTCATTTCGCCCTTTTACTGGAATTCGAAAAGGAAGAATATACCGTCTATGGTCGATTTCTTGGCAATGGTGGGCTCATGAATGGGATCGCTCAAGGGCAGTAAAAATACTATTTGGAATTCAAATCTTTACATTAGTTATCACAAATTTATTTGTTCTTACGATGAAGGATTTCATGCTTCTTGGTGATCCAACACTTACAACAACAAAACTACTAGAAAATACATTAATTGAACTAGTTAGAGGATTGGTGAGTTTCCAAACTCAAATTTCAGGAGAAGGAGGGAATGGAGGAGATGAAATGGATTTTGGATTTTCAATAGGAGGAATGAGTTTCTTCATTCTCATTTTATGTGTATTAATTGGATCAGGTTTAATTTCAGATGATATAAGCAATAAGACAAATGAAATTTATTATTCTAAGCTTGAAAAGCATGAATACATCTTAGGCAAATTTGGGGCCTTCTTCTTATTTGGAAACATAATGATTACCCTTCCCTATGTCATCGAATTCTTCCTATTATTTATTGGTTTAGGAGGAATCGATTTCATACAAGCTCTTCCAATATTAGTTCATGTTATTGTATTTACTGAGCTAATAAGTCTTACTTATGCTAGTATTATCTTGGCATTTTCTTCCCTGTCATCAAGACGACTTTATACAGGATTAGCAGTATTCATGTCTATTTTTCTCTTGAGTATGATAATTCCTTTCCTAGCAAATTCTGGAGGAGGAGACGTGGGGTTCCAACTATTGTTTGACGTCCTTACCATGTTACTACTAAGTTCATATATCTTAAATGGAGAAACTTTGATTGAAATAGATCTTTTAGGCAGAGATCATCTCCTGAATCTTGCGGATGGAGTTGGAATCGAAAGTTGGGCAGTTTTAGGCGTTTTAGGATTATACATAATCCTTGGACTCCTCATTGTCATTTTCCAAGTTTATAGGAGGCATAGTAATTAATGATTGAATTGGAGGAGATTTCGAAATCCTTTGGAGATGTTGTCGCGATCTCAAATTTGAGTATGAATGTTAAAGAGGGTTCTATAACAGGATTTCTTGGCCCAAATGGAGCGGGAAAGAGTACAACCTTAAAATTAATCGTGGGCGAGATTTATCCTAATGCAGGTACGGTGACTGTTCTAGGAGAGAATCCTATGAATAATCCTGGTTTAAAAAGGAAATTAGGTTATGTTTCAGAACACGAAGATATTTATCCTTGGATGAAAGGACATCAATTTGTATCATCTTTAGCAAGATTGTTATTACCACGAGAACAGGCAGAAGTAGCTACTAAAGAGGCAATGAATAAAGTTGGCCTGGCAATTACGGGAAAAAAAATAGGTGCCTATTCCAAAGGAATGAAACAACGATTAAAAATTGCTGCAGCGATTATACATAATCCAGATTTATTGGTATTAGATGAACCAGTAGGGGGACTTGATCCTTTGGGTCGTCGTGAAATGAAAGAGTTAATGTCAGAGTTAAATAAAGAGGGAGCTACAATACTTATTTCAAGTCATATCTTATATGAATTAGATGAAATGAGTTCACGGATGATTCTCATTCATCGGGGTCAAACTTTGGCAGAAGGCGCTCCTGCTGATATTCTAGCATTAATTGATCAATTTCCACATCAAATATTGATTCAAGCTCCAAAAGATCAATTGTCACTTCTTTCTAAACTCTTAATTGATGAATCAATACTAAAATCTCTGAACTTTGGCGAAACAGATAATAAATTAACTGCTATTACAAATGAACCTAGTAAATTTTACTCTATTTTCACGCGAATCGTTGCAGAGAACAATTTAACTATTAATCATCTCGAAAGTACTACAGACAATATTGAAGCGATATTTGAATATTTAACGTAAGGAGAAAAAAATTATGACAATTTCATATCAAAAGACTTCTTCTCAATATACACCGTCTTTCATTACACGAGAAGCTCTATTAGTAAAATTATTTTTAAATAAGTATATTGTTGATAAAAAGACTTACATATTAATTTTAATTAGTATTTTACCCCTTCTCACTACAGGTAATTTACAATTTCCCGATTTTGAAGATTATATTGAGCTTATTGGGCCTTCTTCTATTTTTAGTTTTATTATCATGCCACTTATTACCTTGGTATTAGGTGTATCTGCTATAGCAGATGAAAAAGAAAATAAAACAGTTAGTCAATTATTATCCCGACCAGTTACTCGTGAAGAAATTGTTATAGCCAAATGGATAACAATCATGCTCATTGGGTTGGTTATTGTCATTATAGATTCTTTAATCTTGTATTTTGGATTTATTTTACTTGTTCCAGAATCAATTGGATTATTAGAAAATTCATTGGAATTAATTAAAGTATGGATTTATTTAGGGTTATGGTTCAGTGTTTATGCCACAATCTTCCTTTTTTTAGGAGTATGGATTGATAAAAATGCATTCGGGTTGGGATTAGCAATTGCTTATTTTGAGGCTTTCTTTAGTCAATTTATTTTTGGAAGTTTGACTGGGAACTCTCCTTTTTCTATTTCTAATCATATTAATTATGTTGCTTCCAAATATCTGTTACCAAATTACATTGATTTCATTATAATTGATTTTGAACCATTTACTTCTTTATTAATTTGTATAGGATTAATTCTTGGTTTCTTGTTTCTTGGATGTTTTTTTATGCGTAAAAAAGA
>NZ_CDLCQJ010000036.1:0-51655 GCF_975850365.1 Candidatus Hodarchaeum mangrovi
TCGAAATCCAGAACAATCACTTATACGGAGAAAAGGTGAAAAAAATGGCATTTGCTTCTGCAAGAATTGAAAAAATAATTCGTGACGCGGGTGCTCGTAGAGTTTCCGCTGGTGCAATTGACAGATTAAATGAAGTCGTTAGTGACTATGGTATGGGTATCGCAAAATATGCGGTTGAAATCGCCCGTCATTCTGGACGAAAAACTGTCAAAGAATCTGATGTTAAGCTAGCAGCTTCTAAATAGCTGTAGGCTCATCATTTTCCTTTTTTTTTATTTTTACTTTTAAATAAAAATCTTTTTGACCACCTATCACCCTAATTTTTTAATGTTAACTATGTAAAAGTAATTAGAACTATATTTTTAATTTTTAAGGCAAAAAATCATAATAAATGGGATTTGGAGGTATTTCCCGAATTAATAGCTATTAATATTTAGTAATTCGTTTTCTTTTATGAAATATATTTCAAGGAGATTGTCCGGAAGCAATCAACATATTTAAGAAATACTTTCAAAATAAATTTTCATGCTATTAGATCACCCCGAATCTCAATAAAAATATCTACTTGGTGATCTTACACCTAAACGAACCCATTTTTTATCATTGTGGAATAAATATCGTATATAAAGAAAAAACAAGGTGAATACTATGCAATTAGGTGGACAACCTGTAATTATCCTTAGGGAAGGCACAGAACGCACTCGTGGTCGTGATGCTCAGCGAAATAACATTCAAGCTGCTATTGCTGTTGCTGACGCTGTACGAAGTGCATTAGGCCCCCGCGGGATGGATAAACTTTTAGTTGATTCTCTAGGAGATGTGGTCATCACTAATGATGGAGCCACTATTCTAGATGAAATTGATGTACAACACCCTGCAGCTAAGATGCTTGTGCAAGTTGCTAAGGTTCAAGATCAGGAAGTCGGTGATGGAACAACTACTTCCGTGATTGTTGCTGGTGAACTATTAAAAAAGGCTGAAAAACTTCTAGATCAAAAAATTCATCCAACAGTTATTGTTAGTGGTTTTAAATTAGCATCGGACAAAGCTGGCGAAATTTTAAAGAAGATTGCAAATAAAATCGATCCAGAAGACGAAAAGCACTTAATCGCTGTTGCTCAAACTTCATTAAACTCTAAATCTACTGGTAGTGCTAAAAATATTTTAGCAGAAATAGCTGTTAAAGCAGCAAAGAGTGTCATAGAAGAGGGCAAAGTTGATCTTGATCTGATTTCAGTGACACAAAAACAAGGTAAAGCCTTACAAAACTCTGAACTGATTAAAGGTGTTGTTGTCGATAAAGAAGTAGTAAATAGTCGAATGCCCAATTCTCTTGAAAATCCAAAAATCGCTCTACTCGATATTGCTCTAGAAATCAAAAAAACTGAATTTGATGCCAAGATCAGAATCAGTGACGCTAGTATGATGGACGCATTTCTTGATCAAGAACAGAATATGATTAAAAATATGACTAACAAAATAAAAGACTCAGGTGCAACTGTAATATTCTGTCAAAAAGGAATTGACGATCTAGCTCAACATTTTCTTGCCAAAGATAGAATTATGGCAGCTCGTCGTGTTAAGAAATCTGACATGGAAAAATTAGCGAAAGCAACTGGTGCAAAGATTGTTAATAACATTAAAGATCTAAGTGCAGAAGATCTAGGTACTTCTGGAATCGTAGAAGAAGTCCAGATAGGAGACGAGAAACTTATATATGTTAAGGAATGCCCAAACCCTAAATCAGTATCTATTGTTCTTCGCGGAGGAACTAAATATGTAACTGATGAAGCTGAAAGAGCCTTACACGATGCTTTATGTGTTGTAAGAGATGTACTTGAAGATGGATGGGCAGTTGCAGGTGCAGGAAGCCCTGAAATTGAACTCCACAAAGGCTTAAAGGCTTATGCTGGAAAAATAAAGGGTCGTGAACAAATGGCTGTCGACGCGTTTGCTGATGCAGTCGAAATCATTCCCAAAACACTTGCTGAAAATGCTGGTTTGGATGCTATTAATATCCTTGTTGAACTAAGAGCAGCACACGATAAAGGAGAAAAAAATGCTGGAATTGATGTAATTTCTGGCAAAACCGTTGATGCCTTTGAAGAAGGAATTATTGAGCCCTTAAGAGTAAAAAGACAGGCTCTCCTTTCCGCTAATGAAGCAGCTCAACTCATCCTTCGAATAGATGATGTAATCGCTTCAAAGAGTATGGGTGAAGCCCCTCCAGGAATGCCTCCAGGTGGAATGGGTGGAATGGGCGGAATGGGCGGAATGGGCGGAATGCCCCCAATGATGTAGGAGGAGATAAAAATGACATTACAAGGAACCCCAATTTTTATATTAAAAGAAGATACTCAACGTACAACTGGTAAAGATGCAACAAGTAGTAATATTGCTGCAGCTAGAGTTATTTCTGAAGCTATTCGATCAGCTTTAGGACCAAAAGGCATGGATAAAATGCTCGTTGATAACTTTGGTGATGTGGTTATAACAAATGATGGTGCCACTATTCTTAAAGAAATTGACATTCAACATCCAATTGGAAAAATGATGGTTGAATTAAGTAAAATTCAAGATCAGGAAGTTGGTGATGGAACAACCACTGTCGTCATTCTTGCAGGTGAATTTTTACAACAAGCAGCTGAATTGATTAGTAGTGACAAAATCCATCCTACTCTAATAGTTGAAGGGTACCGTGTTGCTACTGAAAAAGCATTAGAATATTTAAATGAGATAGCTCATGATGTAGCTGTTGATGATGAAAAACTCCTCAAAATGGTAGTACAGACGTCAATGGGATCCAAAATTGTAGCTTCTCACAGTGATCATCTATCAAAGATCGTAATCGACGCTGTTAAAAGTATTGATAGCGGTAAAAGAAAAATTGACATTGAAGATATTAAGGTTGAGAAAAAAGAGGGCGAAGATATAACATCAACAAGAATGATAAGGGGAATTGTCTTAGATAAAGAAGTTGTTCATCCAGGAATGCCTAAAAAGCTAAAGGATCCAAAAATTGCCCTTATCGCTGAAGCTTTCGAAATTTCAAAAACAGAATTCGATTCTGAACTCAGTATCACTGATCCATCAAAAATCCAGGAATTTCTCGATCGTGAATCAGACATGATCAAAAAAATGGTAGATAAAGTAATTGAATCAGGTGCTAATGTTGTAATTGCCCAAAAAGGGATTGAAGATATTGCTCAACATTTACTAGCAAAGAAGGGCATAATGGGTATACGCCGTGTCAAAAAATCAGATATGGAAAAATTGGCTAAAGCAACTGGTGCAAAAATAGTTGATAACATACAAGACCTTTCATCAGATGATTTAGGAACCGCAGGAAAAGTATATGAGACTTCTGTTGGTGATGATGACATGGTTTTTGTGGAAGATTGTCCTTTAGCTAAATCAGTAACTATATTAATTCGGGGTGGAACTGAATTAGTTGTTGATGAAGCAGAACGGTCAATACATGATGCAATTTGCGTTGTTCGAAACGTTCTAGAGGATAAAAAAGTTGTACCAGGTGGTGGCGCTCCTGAAGCGTATGTCAGTCGAAAGCTGATGAAATTTTCTGAGTCTCTTGTTGGTCGCGAACAATTAGCTGTCCAAGCTTTTGCAAAAGCTTTAGAAGTTATTCCAAGAACTTTAGCAGAAAACGCTGGTCTGGATCCAATCGATATAATTGTAGCACTCCGAAGTGCTCATGAAAGTGGAAGTTCAGCTACTGGAATCGATGTTTTCAAAGGTAAAGTACGCGAAATGATCGATGTCATAGAACCCTTACGAGTTAAAACTCATGCCATAACAGCAGCTAGTGAAAATGCTCAGATGATATTAAGAATTGATGACATCATTGCCGCAAAAGCTGGCGGTGGACCAGGTGCTGGACCTCCTGGTGGACCAGGCGGAGAAGGTATGGACGATATGGATTAGAGGTGTAACCTCTATTCTTTTCATTTTTTTTTTTAGCTTTCCTTCTCAAATACGCAAAGTAAACAAATTTTACTCTAGAAAAATCTTCTATTCGAGATAAGCTTTCTATCATTATCTGGCAAAAAGACTCATAAATCTCCTTCAAATTCATCCAAACCTGTTCAGCAGAGCATTTGTTATTCTAATTTTTTTTCAATGGATCTTTGGGACTGGTTAACATTTGGTGAAACGGAAGGAAATTCATAAAATTGATATTGGGCCTAAAATGCTCACTAGATTCGAATATGCACGAATTTTAGGCGCAAGAGCACTTCAGATCTCAATGGGAGCACCAGTCTTAGGTGATCTTTCTGCTACAGAGGAAAAATCAATAAGTATTGAGGAGGAACAGGGAGATCCATTATTAATTGCAGAAGATGAATTGAGAAGAGATGTGCTTCCAATCCTTATTCTTCGTACCCTACCAAATGGAAAATCTCAAACGATTCCTCTCGATTGGTTAGAAAAACCATGGGAAGGACGTAAAGAAGCACTCATGGCAAATAAATAAATTTTTAAACGCTAAAAAAGCATCCTCATTTTTGTTATTGATTTTGATTATAATCCCCAAATTTTTTGTTGATCAGATCCGATTAATACCAATAAAATCTCCTCAAAGTAAAAGTTTTTTATAAAGCTTCAAGATGTAACACATGGAGGAATAAAACATCCCAAACAATAAAGATAGAGAAAACCATTTCAAAGAATTAGGAAAGAAGCTTAAACGAATAGAGGATGAAGTAAATCAAGAAGCTAAATCAACCTTAGCAAAAGGAGTTGAAAAAATATCAAGCCCTCGCTTTCTCCCAGAGGATTTTTCTAATTATCTTTTATCATTAAAACAACATTCTAATTTACCTGAATCAATATTACCTTCATCTTTATTTAAAAGACCCACATTCCGAGGAAAAGAAGACTTTTTCTCTCGTCTAGCTTCTGAATTGATTGTTTTTGGTTTATCCTATCAACGAGTTTATTTAAGAGCTACTCATCTTTCAGAAATAGCTCATTCTTTTCATAAACATAGACCATGGTGGCATTGTGACATTCAAGACATAGAAAAATCTTTAAAACTACTGGTCGACGAAAAAATCGTTATAAAAACTCCAAATGGCCTTTTATTTGAACCTTTAACCCTTTCAGAAGATATTCAAGAATTTTTAAAGATTATTTCAATTCATATATCTCCCAATGGTGAGGTTTCCTTTGAAAAAATTTATTCTAGCACTATTTGGTCAAGGGATAAGATCCACAACTTACTCAAAATTTTAGAATCATATAATTTATGTATTATTGATCATAAAGAGAAAAAATTATACCTACCAGACTATTTTAAAGAGGTCTAATATTGTCTTTTCTTCAGTCTCCGAGAATTTTTCAGTTCTTCGATGATAGACTGTTGATATCATGGGATCTTGGACAACCATCTAATAGTCCTCCCCTTTTTGATATCAAAATAAAACTTCAAGCAAATCCTCCTGTAATCTTTATTCCACCTCAATCTGATATGATTGAGATTTCAGAGATAAATAAGAACCAGATAATAATCAATTGGGTTATTAAAAAACCGCAGATGAAAACAATTATCAAATTATTACTAACATGTAATTCATTCGATGATGAACAGGAATTAATATATTCCCCATAAAGTAGAAATAAAATTTCGTATAAGAAATCGCTTCTGATTGAATGAAGCGAATATTTAACATCCTAATACTTATTAGGATTTAGATTTCTAGCCCTTCTTCCCTTATCTTCTTTAATTTCAATTGATGAGTGACATAGCCTGCTATTCTATTCCTAAAGGATTTTGAATGGATTATAGCAACTTTAGAGACAATATCTTTATTATGCTCGAAAGAATCTGGTGATAATTTTGCACCATACTCCTTAATAATTTCTCGGGAAATTATTTTAACAGAAGCAGTTCTTACTTTTCCCATTGTGTATCTACCTTATATTTTTTCAGTTAAAAGGCAAAAGATTCCTATTGTAAGGTTTTTTGAATAATTTTTTAAATCTTTCAACCTTCTAGTTGATAAATAATTGTAGCAATGATTCTGCCTAAAAATCTTTGATCTATTCAATAATCCATAATTTGAGAGTAAAGGATTTCATCTAAAAAAAATTAATAGTATTAGAAACTAGAGATAGATAATGCTTCTAAATACAAATTCTATTTACTAAATGTCATAATCACACAAATTGTACTTGCGTAATTGCTTAATAACTACTTAATTCTGAAATATTCTTTTATATTTATCATGGTGAGGAAAGATTTAAACCACATATTATAGAATGCTTCTTGATTAATAATGAATACTATTCGGTCAGGGATTCCAGGATTAGATTCACTATTTGAAGGTGGAGGATTTCCTAAAGGAAGACAAATACTCGTTACAGGACCTCCTGGAAGTGGAAAAACTGTTTTTGGACTGCAATTTCTCATTAATGGAGCTTTAAATTTTAATGACCCGGGTATTTTTGTAAGCTTTGATGATCTCCCAAGACATATTCGAACAGACATGAAATCATTTGGGTGGAATATTGAACAGCTTGAAAAGGAATTTGATCCACCGCTATTAACTCTTGTAGATGGATTTTCTGCTCGTGTAGGTTTAACTACTAATGAAAAATTCACAATAAGGGCAAATTTAGATAGTTTGTTAATGGTTTTAAATGAAATATTAGAAGAAACTGGTGCAACACGAGTGTGTATTGATTCATTATCGACCCTCTCAACAATAGTTAAAGATCCAGTGCAGGTTCGCAAAGAAATTCTAACTATGGGGGCAATTTTAGGAGAACAAGGCTGCACTACAATGCTAACATCTGAAAGTTCTGAATCTGGAGTTGAAGAATATTCTGCTCAAGGATTAATTCGATTAAGTTACGATGAACTTCCAACAGGAGAATTTCGTAGATTGATTTTAGTACAAAAGATGCGTGGATTTGAGCACGACTTTTCTTGGAAGGAATTTAAAATTACTAAAGATGGAGTAAAAATATTTCCAGAACGTACAATAGGGCGAGGTAATCTAAGATGAATAGCGATATCCCTACAGGAATATTAATCAAAATTGAAACAATCAAGGAAAGATGTGGTAATTGCCTAAGACCATTCGTAATGGAAACATACCTTGATACAGTAACAGAAAAAAGGTCTCGAATTATCAGATGTGAATATTGTAAATATAAGGTCCCCCAGGAAGAAGATTATTGAATTTTATTGAAACTATTCATGGAAGATTTAAATGTCAACAAAGTGGCCATTGTTGCACAAGCTCCAAAATCTTGGTCACACTTACTTATTTGGATATTTTCAATTTATTTGTTTATCTCGACAGTGATTTCGAACAATTATTACGAAAAATTACGTTTTATAAGGTTAAACAAAATTATAATTCAAATTTTATTAAACAATTAGTTTTAAGCCCTGTAAATACTTCAGATGGGATTATTCTCCCTGGATTGAAAAAACTAGATAATGAAGTTTGTATATTTTATCACAAACCTAGTTGTTCAATTTATTCCAGGAGACCTCTTGCTTGTCAAAATTATCCTTTTGCTTTCATTGAAGAAGAAGATTTTATATTATCTATTTGGGCAAAAAATGCAGAAAAGACATGTCCAGGTATAGGAAAAGGCAATAAGATCAATAAATCATCGCTACAAAAATCAGCTCTTACATATCACAGAATAATTGGTGAGCATAATCGTGTTGTGGAAAATATCAATATAGAGGCTGAAACTGGGCGAGCTTTAACAGCAAGAGAATCACTACTCATTTTATTAACATATGCTCAAAAATCAAATAATTCTCCACCTAGTTGAAAAAACATTTAGAATCCTTGTACTTTAATACTTACTTGTTATTCACAGTTCCCATATTAACATGTGGGGGTAATAATGAAAAAATTATCAAAGATTTCTAAGTGGGGAGATAGAGACTCTCCCCATATTAAATTAACTCCAGCTGTATTATCGTATTTTTCTAAACGTCTTCTTCTGAGTAAAGATTTAGAACTGAAAGATTTTGGTTCAAAATTTGACAGTAACTCTATTGATCATATTTCTCCACCTTTTGAAGAAATTTATAACCGTTTTATTAATGAACTAGGCATTGAAAGTGTTTCAAAAGATATTTGGGTCCGATTAAAGAATTCTTTTGGGCAAGCTTACCTAGAAAATCTTAGAGTAAGATTAGGCCTTCCAGTTGCAGTAGTAGAGCTAGTATTGTTTCCTACTGATCACAAAGACGTTTTAAAGATCATAAACATTGCTAATGAATATCAGATTCCAATTAATACTGTAGCGGGTGGAACCTCTGTAACACTTGGAATTGAACCTTCTCCTAAAACCATTGCAGTTAATATTTCAAAGATGGATCGAATTATTACCATAAATCGGAATTCATTCTATGTAACAGCACAGACTGGAATTTCAGGGCCTCTCTTAGAAAGACTATTAAATAAGGAAGGATTTACGTTGGGTCATTTTCCACAATCATTTGAATATAGTAATTTAGGTGGATGGATTGCTACAAGGGGTGCAGGACAGAATTCCACATTGTATGGTAAAATAGAAGATATGATTCTCGGATTAAAAATGGTTACTGGATCTGGTAAAACCCTTCAAATAAAGCCCTCTCCAGCTAGAGCTACCGGTCCTGATATAAATCAACTTATAGTTGGTTCAGAAGGAGCTTTTGGCATAATAACCGAGTCAACACTTCGTATATGGAAGATGCCACGATCAATAAAGTATGGAACTTTTTTCTTTCGAAGTTTTGAGGACGGATTAAACGCATATCGTGAAATTTTACAACGAGGATATAAACCAGCTATTATGCGTCTTTCTGATCCAGAGGAAACCATTGATAATATTATTCTTTCTAGTCTAATGAAAGAACCCCCAAAAGAATCATTTCTTCAGGAACTAGCCTTTAAATTTCTGAATCTGAGAGGTTATTCAGAAGAAAATCGGTGTTTAGGAATCATGACATTTGAAGGAGATCCCATATTGGTAAATTCAACAAAGCAAATTTCAAAAAATATAATAGGAAAACATGGAGGTTTTTATCTTGGAGAAGGCCCTGCGAAATCGTGGTTTAAGACCCGCTATGAAACCCCTTTCCTTCGTGATCCTTTAATCGATCGTGGAGTTTTATTAGACACATTTGAAACTTGTGCAACTTGGGATAAGGTGTATAATCTTTATCTCGAAATTAGAAAACGATTAAAACCAGATTATCCAATATTATGGTCTCATGTAAGCCATGTTTATGCAAATGGAGCTAATCTCTATTTCACTATATTTGCAAATCAACAAAAAGATCAAGAAATAAATCAGTTTTACTCTCTAAGGAAAATTATTTTAGATACAATTCAAGAATATGGTGGAATCCTGAGTCATCATCATGGAATTGGTAGATCTTTTAAAAATTGGTTGTTTAACGAAATTGGAGAACAAGGAATAAATATTCTAGAGAACTTAAAATCTACCTTAGACCCTAATCGAATTATGAACTTGGGAGTATTGAATTTAGAAAAGAAATAATCTAGGATGTGGGTTTAAATACTAAACTTTCATGATAATTTTTTATTTCATTTGCTATTTTCTCTGGTGTCCAGTCCATATATTTACCCATAAATTGTGCTAAATCTTCAACGCAGTCCAATCCTTGATTTTCTGAGAGTTGAATTTGTGTTCGTCTTAGCATTACATCATTCAGAGTAACTACTTTTTCATTTTTTATCATATATACTACTTCTGCAAAGATATAAGGTCTAGATCCTGAGATCCGCTTCTTTAACTCTGGATTGGTCTCTGAAATCTCACAAATTGACTTATAATGCTTCCCATAGGTAGTTAAATGTTCAGCTACATCATCTGGAAAATTGTATCTATAAATCATTTCTTCTTTTATCAAAGTCTTCCAACTATTCCATTGAGAACGTGTTATTGCTTGCCAACCATATAATGGCATTTTATCAGAGATACACTTTGTTGTTAAACTTAATTCCTTTGAAACTTTGTCTACTATCTCCTTAGCCATAGATCGATATGTTGTGTACTTACCCCCAGCAATAGCGAAGGTATTAGCTTTAACAGAAAAGATTTCGTGTTTTCGTGAAGTATCTGATTCCGATTTCGCATTTGGTGATAAGACTAATGGTCTTACCCCTGAATAAGCACTTAAAATATTTTCTCTCTTCAAAATTCCTGGAAAAATGAAATTGATAGCTTCAATTAAATATTCTATCTCCTCATTTAGAACAGGAACATAATCTAGGTCCTCTGAATATTCTGTATCAGTTGTACCAATGAGTAAATTATCACCAAATGGAACTAAGAATATTATCCTTCCATCTTTTACAGGTACAACTACAGCAAAATCTTGATCGTAAAATTTTTCAGTTATTATATGTATTCCCTTAGAAGGAAGAATTCGTATAGGAGTCTTAGGATTTAATTGTCTGATTATTTTATCAGTCCAATGACCACAGGCTAAAATAATATATTTAGCAGCAATTTTTATTTTTTTACCTGATATTCTATCTACAGCAACAACTGTTTCGATTTTTTCATCTATTCCTACCTGATATTCCTCAGCTAAACAATAATTTAAAATATAAGCTCCATATTCTTCTGCAGAAAGAATTACATCTAATGTTAATCTTGCATCATCCATCTGTCCATCCCCGTATAACGCAGCTCCCTGAAAATTTTCACTCCTAAGCGATTTGGGTAATACCTCTCGTGATTTTTCTTCTCCTAATATCTGGTGGAAAGTATAGTTTTTAAATCCAGCTAAAAAATCATAAAGCCATACAGCTAATCTTATTTTATTCTTAGGTGTTTTTGTGTCTGAATGTAACGGAATTAAGAATTTTAAAGGTCTTGTTAGGTGTGGAGCCATTTCTAATAATTTTTTCCGTTCTTTTGAGGCTTCAAATACTAAACGGAATTCTTTCTGAGCAAGATAACGTAAACCTGCGTGTACTAGCTTTGAAGATCCACTGCTTGTTCCAGATCCAAAATCACCTTTCTCAATTAATGCTACTTTAAGTTTTCTAAGAGCTGCATCTCTTGCTATTCCTGCTCCTGTAATTCCACCACCTATTATTAAAATATCGAATTTTTCGTTTTCTAGCTTCTTAACCACTTCATCACGGTACTTTAAACTCTTTTCAGACACTTTCTTCACCAAAGATAATTATAAAATGTCAGATTTTGAAAAATTTTTTAGCGTTACGTGTAGTAACCAATTCGACCTCTTCAAAAGTTGTGTCTTTTAATAAACTAACTTCTTGAATTGCATATCTAATATTTGCTGGTTCATTAGATCTCCCTTTAAATGGGCTTAGAAAGGGAGTATCGGTTTCTACTACAATAAAATCTAATGGAGTAATTCTCGTAATCTTTCGATGCTTCTTTCTGTTTTTGACTGCAGTAGGTACTGAGATAAGCCATCCAAGATCAATTACCTGCTTTGCTTGATCAATTGTTCCCGCAAAACAATGCATTAAGACTGGTACTTCAGCTTTCTTTGCTAAGATCGAAATACACTCTTCTTCAGCTTTTCTTGAATGAATAACAAGGGGTAGTTTCATTTCATTCCCAAAATTGATGAATTTTGAAAAAGCATTTTTTTCTTGTTCTCTCCATTCCCTTTCTTGTATCCAATGGTAGTCTAAACCAATTTCGCCAATTGCAACCAAGGATTTAATCTTTCTTATTGCTTCAATGGATTCATTATCATCTAGAGATTTAATTTTCTGAGGAGCAAAACCATAAGTGCTATAAACAAATGATTTAAAGGTTTCTGCAAGTTCTCTTGAATAATTATAGTGCTTTGGTTCAATAGCAGAATTAATTATTGCCGTTAGACCAGAATTTTGGGCATTAATTACCAACTGTTCGACATCATTGACAAAATCAGGGAGAAGATGAGCATGGGAATCAATCATAAAGGTTAACCTCTAGATAAAGCCTAAAGATACATATTTTATTTTATTTTAAAATTAATATTTGTTGTAGGCATCAGAGGATTTATTATTCGATGATCCTCAACTAGATGATGTAAATTTGTATACTGAATAAGGTGATTTTAAACTTGGATATTTTTAATTTATTAAAAAAACATGAAAATATTCGTTCGTCCTCCTTAAATATGATTGCATCTGAAAATTGTCTAAGTCCAAATGTAAAATATGCTTTAAGTGTTGAAAATTCCCGGTATCATGCGAAATTTTATGCAGGGACTGAGGTTTTTTTAGAAATTTATGAAAAAACTATTAGTTTAGCAAAGGATCTGTTTAGTTGTTCCTCAGCTCATATTTCTCCTCTTTCAGGTAATATGGCTCTTTTAGCTATAATTTTTACTTTTTCAAATCCAGGTGACCAAATCGCAATTCTCCCGTTTTTCCCTGGAGGAGGATACCCTCTCAATTTGGAAATTTTTAATCGAAAAAGGATAGATATTCCATATAACATAGATCATTTTAATATTAATATCGCTAAAACTAGAGAAATGATAAGAAACTTAAAACCTTCTTTAGTTATTTTGGGAGCATCTTTAATTCTATTTCCACAACCTGTTGCCGAGATCGCAGAGGAGATTCATAAATATGGTGGAGTGGTCATATATGATGCTTCGCATGTTCTTGGATTAATTGCAGGTAGAGAATTTCAAGATCCTCTTAGAGAAGGAGCAGATATTTTATTAGGATCAACTCACAAATCATTTCCAGGTCCTCAAGGAGGTATTATTTTATCAAATGATTTCCAAAACGATCAATTAGAACGATTAATTGGTATAGATCCCCTAGAAGGAATAGGTCTTGTTGATAATATCCACAATTCTCGAATAGCCGCTTTAGGTATATCATTTGGAGAATTTAAAGAATATGGGAGGGATTATGCTACTCAAGTAGTCAAGAACTCTAAAAAATTAGCAAACTCTCTCTATGAAAATCACATCCCTCTATTTGGAGAAAAATTAGGTTTTACCGAGTCTCACCAAGTATTATTGAAAATTCAAGATTCACTAGAAGGAGAATATCTTAGAGATTGCCTATATAGGTATAAAATCGTAACTGATGGATTATTAAGATTTGGAACTGCTGAATTGACTCATCGGGGATTTAAAGAACAAGATATGTTGGATCTTGGGTTCATAATTGCCAAAATCGTCAATTTAATACGAAAAAAAGGAAAAATTTCTCTTCATGAAGAAGGGAATATCAATTTAGAAGTTGGAAAACTTCGAAACCGATTATCCAATAGTAAAGCTTACTTTCAAGGAAAGCCTTAAGTTTTATAAATTTAAGTGCAAATCTTAAACCATAAATAGGTATTTTTCCTAATATTAAAATACCGCAAACAACCAAATCAGAGAATTAAGAGATGAATAACGATAGGACGATGATTTTCAATGGATGAATCAGAACTTCGGGCTCTTATTCAAAATTATGCGATTCAAGTACGCTTAGAACAAGGTGAGGCTACACTTACATCTGTACTAAAACTGGCAATTACAGATAATCCTGACTTGAAAAATATAGTCAGATCTTCAATGGCAATTGTGAAAGAAGAGATTGAAAAAGCAAATGAATTAGATGAAGATGATCTTTCTGAAATTTCTGAAGAAGAATTAGGAGGAGATGAATCGACAGAGTACGAAATGTTAGAAAATCAAGTTGTCAGTAGACTTACTACCAATGATATGTTAAAAGATAATATTAAAGCGATAATTATTTACGGTTCATATGCAAAGCGATTACATGTTGTTGGTGAAAGTGATATTAATTTTGTGGTGGTTTTACGATCAGATATCCTAAATGAGGAGGAGGCTATTGAGTCAATCAATTCAATTGCAGAGGAAATTATAACTCCTGAAGTTGCTCACATTTTTGATTTAATGATTTTAAAGGAAGATGATCTCCCACAACTCGAAAAATTCGGATCCGTCTTTACTCATATTCATGCGCTTTATGCAAAAGATGGTGAGGTTAAATATGGTGAAAATGTTTTCACAAAACTTGAAATTACGGAAGAGCAATTAAAAGAATCGGCAAGGGTATTGATTGCGGATGCAATTGCATCATTTGATGAAATAATTAGCGCTGCCAAAGAAGAAGATCTACCTGATGGAGAATTGGAGTATTTAATAGGAGGTTCTGTAATCGACATTGCATTTGCACTCTCGTGTTATGAAGTTGGATTCAATTCAGTGCAAATGGATTTAGTTAAACCAGATATTCATGAAGAAATTCGAGAAATATTTGGAGAAAAATCACCTTTTTCGAAATTTTATACAATGCTAGAACAGGCACACGCATTTAAATTAGGAATAAAGTTGCCAGATTCTAATAATTTTTTTGATGTTAGCATAGAATTTATTAAAGAGGTTGTTGAGTACACACAATTAAAAGAAGATGAATAAAAAAAGCTAGGTAATAACATTAGTCATGAGGCTCATCATATAATTCCCTTATTGAAGGAAATTGCTTTTCATAACCTTTCAACTTGGAAAGTGTTTTTTTTGTAAATTTCTTGTATTGAGACTCTACTATCCAATTTCGATTAAAATATTCGACTGCTTGAAAATAGAGATCAAGTAAATCTGCAGCTTTAGCAATGTGATATTCCTCACTCTTTCGATCCTTCATTAGCTTATATATTGAATTCTGGACAGATTTAGGTATATCTTCAATTAAGTTATCTATTGCTGACTCATTTATTTTTGTAACAATATTTCCCCATAAACTACTATCAACAAGATTTTCTAAACTCTTGTCCATATCAAAGTATTGAGACTCCTGAAAATCATGAAAAAGTGCAATACAAACTGCCTTTTCAACATTTAATAACGAAAAATTATTTCTTTTTCTAAATTCATTCTCTAATTGTACTAAAATGTATGATATAACTGCTGAGGACCAAGAATGATCAGCAAGCGACTCAATGGAACTTAATGGAACTCCCGCCCGAATCCAACCCTGTCTTAATAGCTGCTTCATCAAATGAAGGTTATTTCTAAAGCTCAAATATTTTCACTTAGTTTACTCAAAAAAGGGTCATTTTAAGAGCTATCATGTCTTCAGATTAAGCTCTAGTATAAACCTTTAAACGTTTAGAAGAATGTTCCTGTTTCAGAATTTTCTTTTCTGTTAGATCGTCAAGTAAACGTTTTGCAACTGAAACCCGAATGTCTCGTTTTGAGGCAATTTCTTGAGGAGTTACAAGAATAGATTTTTTCTTAGAATATTCTTTAATTAATTCATTCAAAATTTCTTCATATTCTTTACCAACAGGTAGTAAACGTTCGTAACTACTATATTCAAAAATTTTTCCCCATCTTCTTTTCTTTCGTACTTTTTTATCTATTACACTCATAATTGGTGCCTTCAGTAACCCTTTCTTGCTCATCTGAAGCATAAAAATTAATCCTTATGATCTTTTCGTGGATACTTGATAGAGAAGGAGTTTCGAATCACTAATTTACCAAATATTAAAAGGAATAATTAGAGGATATAAGGAATCTAAATCTTTTTCAAAGTTTTTTTAGCTCTCCTTATAGATTTATTTTAGGTATTAATTACTTAAAAAATATTAATTTTTTGGATAAAAACCAAGGAAGAAGTCAAATGTTTGGAACATTGATTAATTGTATTACGGTCGTTTTTGGAACCCTTGGTGGTCTTTTAATTGGTAAATACTTCTCTGAAGAGATGAAGAGTATTACAATCAAAGGTATAGGATTGATAACAATTGTACTGGGAATTTAAATGTGTATATCTCCCGAACAAGGTTTGGGAGCAAAAGAATTTCTAATTACAATTTTTTCACTCGTATTAGGTGGAATTTCAGGGGTGATTGTTAATATTGAAGGGAATCTAAATAAGCATGGTGAACGGTTAAAAGCAAAAGCTAAAAGGAGTGAAACGAAATTTGTGGAAGGCTTTTTAATAGCTTCTATAATATTTGAAACAGGTCCTATGGCAATTTTAGGATCAATCAATGATGGTCTTACTCAAGACCTTACCTTACTACTTATCAAGTCGACTTTAGATGGAATCATGGTGTTAGTTCTTGCCACTTCATATGGAATTGGCGTCATATTTAGTATTATTATAGTATTAGTTTATCAGGGAACTATTACAATTCTTGCTATGTTTTTAGGAGCAAATTTATCTATCGTAATAATTGATATGATATATATAGTTGGAGGGATTTTAATATTAGGTTTAGGCTTTAGAATCTCAGAAATACAAGACATTCCTATTGTCAACATGATTCCCGCAATTTTATGGGTTATCCCTTTTACATTATTATTTGTAATCCTAAATATACTTTAAATTCAAGGAAAATTTTAAATTACAAGCTCTTCTTTCTCTTTTGTTAAGCTATGTGCTTCCTGCATGGCACTTTCGAAAATCGTAATTGGGAATCTATTGTGTAATGGAGAGACTCTCGCCCCTACTCTTGATGTTTTATAAAGTAAGATTGCTGGAAAACGGAGTCCTTTAGCCATTTTTGCTGCACGGTGGAATTCAGTAAGTGAATTATCATCAAACCCTCCTAATAATCCATATATGAAGCTAAATAGATAAATTCCTCCAATGATTCCGATAAGAAGAATTATTACCGAAGTTAGAATATCACCTTGCCATATAATGTTAAATAAGGAATCTAACAGTAAAAAAATTAGTATTCCACTTAATATCGGAGCGATAAAACCTTGATAAACAACATCACGCCATGGAAAACGGAAGAATTCTGAACGACGTATTCCCCACCACATAAATATATCTTTAATTATTAAGGCTGGAATATAAGCAAACATTACAGCAATCATTGGACTACCAAAGGTTTTACTAAATAAAGTCCAATTTGGAATAAAGAGAAGCAATAAAACACCTCTGATTCCTTGTTCTATTATCCAAGAAATTGCTGCCCATCCAGGACGATCTGATCCTGCAAACATCCAATCTCCAAGCCAAGATAAATATCCAAATCCATGAAATATGAGTAACCACGGAATTAAAATAGCTGCCCCAATCCATTCAGAACCTGCTCCACCTAAAATAAATTTAGGTCCAATTGTTAGTAATGCTGCAACAAAGAAAAAATCAAAAAACGCGGACCACTTTAAAGAACTAGCAGCATAGTATTGTGTAAGTTTTTTTCTCCCTGCATGAAATGATTCAGAAACTCCGCCTAGGATGGATTGAGCAAATAAACCTACCAGCATAACAATTAATGCAAAAGACCAAGCTATTGAAAAAAAGCCTTGTTGTTCTGTATAATTTGGTAAAAATGCTGATAATAAAAATACTTGCCAAAACCAGCCTAAAGGAGGTAATAAATTTCCTATTGCCCATTTTGATCCAAATTTAAGAGTTATTTTTATCTCTTCAAAAGTGAAATCTACTCGAAATATACTTTTAACGGAAAAACCTAAGCGTTTGAAGAAACATAACCCCACTAGAAATCCAGTCCACATTACAACGTAATTCCCCATGCTGTAACCAATTGCTCCTGCTAAAGAGTCACCATAAATGATATTAGGACCTAATACTAATCGGAAGATAATTATAACTAAGTATTGAATTGTAATGTTAAATACTCCATATAATAAAAGATTTAAAATCTGATAATAGTCTAATCGATTCATGCCTTGAAAAATTAGTATGAATACAATAAAGAATGCTGGCCACTGAAAAAATGCATGAGTAACAAAGACCCAAGACATGTGTGCAAGAAAAGTTCTGGGGAAAATAATAGACCCAAGGAATGAGATCAAGAATAACTGAATAATACCTGAAACTAATTGAAACCAAATGAAAATCTGAATAAAACGTATTGAATATTGAGGCCTTTTAACGCGATGTTCTGCAAAAAACTTCACTAATGCCGTACTAGTTCCTAAATCAAATAGTAACCAGAGGGCCTCAAAAAAGTGGAGAGTAAAATCATAAAATCCTGCTGCTTGGGGAGAAGGTAAAATTAGTAAGGGAAAAACCAAGGCACTCATTATAACATTTGGTAACAGTATAAGAATTCCAATGAAGAATTGAACCATAAAACCTCCCAATGGCCGATGCATACCTATATCTTCCCAGTCTTGGTCTTTTTCGATTTGTTTGGCTAATTCTTGGAGATCTCTTTCATTTATTGGGTTTTTACGAGCATAGTTCTTAGCATACTGATACCCTCCAACAGTGACAATAGTTATAAGAAGAACAGAGAGCCCAAGAAAGATAGATTCTGGAAGGTGGGGAACTGGAGAATAGGGCCAATCAGCATAATTCATTGGAGATTGATTTGTAGAGATCTCTAAAAGGAGAAATAGAAAATAATTAAAATAGGGCCATTGAACAAACTCAGAATTCAGCTGTTCATTTGGCCAAATATTAACCATGAGATGTTTATCATTATTATTTGAGCTGATTAAAGGTAGATTTGGATTTATACTATCTGAAGAGGTTTCTACCAAAATTGTTCCAAGTAGAGCTATATTAGAATAATTTGTGATTACTGGAATTGAATTCCACTGTATTTGTTTTAATAAAGGATGGGAAAGAGCACCTTTTTTCACAACTGGGAGAGCTGGATTATTAATTATTGTCCCAATTGGTGTTGATGCTAATCCTAATTCTACTAAGCAAGTACCATTATTTGCTAAGGTTGGTCCAGTAAAAATGATCAATCCTCCCTCATATGATGTTAAAATAGAGCTATTAAAAATAAAATCAATTAAAATTATAACATCAAAAATTTCTAAGTTAGAAGGTAATGTATTCCGTGTTTCGATAAAATATTTTGGATCTAAACTGAATCGTTCCTTTAATTTTCCATCATTGGAAGTTGTCATAAATAAAACCGATGTGGGGGAATTAGCAGTGGTTAGAGGAACATTATTAATTTTAAATAAGGCCAGGATAAAAAATAATATGATCAAACAACGATAAAATCGTTTCATCTGATAATTTATCTCCATTTAACTAAAGAATAAGGAAAAACTATTATTTATCCTCACTTACAAATATATTTCTAGATCTATAAGAAGCTGAAATAATTCAAAAAGTAAAATAAAATCAAGGTAAGGAAGGAAATATTGCTTAATTAAGTAAAATCTTCGTTAATCCCTCTAAAATGAATCCAAGAATTCCTACAACCATACAGGATTTTAATATCCGTTTAGTAATTGTCGCATTTTTGATTATTTCCTCATCAGTTTGCTTTAATAAGAGGAAAATTGCATAACAAACTGCTAAAAATATTATTATTAGAGCTCCAAGGAAAAAAGGGGTTTTATAATAACCTAATATGACTGGGATTGGGACTAATAATACTAAGGATAGAATTATTATAATTCCTATATTCCTTGCAGGTTTTACACCATATCGTAAAGCAAGGGATTGAACATTTTCTAATTTATCTCCACGAACATCTTCTATATCCTTTATAATCTCCCTTCCCAATATCAATAGAAAAGCAAATAGAGCAGGATAAATCAAAGTCTCATAACTTTCAGTAATTATCCCTCCAAAAATGAACGGGATTGCGGTTAAAATACTGACTAACAAGTTACCTACAAACCCTGTTCGTTTGAAATATGCAGCATAAAGAAATAGGAGAAAAGCTCCTATACTTGCTATAATACAGGCTAAAATATCTATAACTAAAGCAGTTAGTATGCCTATCACATAGAGAATAAGTGCATAGATCATAGCTTGCTTTGGTGTTATTAATCCAGAAGGAATTGCACGATGTGGCATATTAATCTTATCGATTTCCACATCATATGCATCATTAATTGCATATCCTCCAGCAGCAATAAAAGCTGTAGTTAAATATCCTAAAAAGATATTTATAATTTGTATCTCGGTTAAAGGATTTGAAATTGCTGCAATTGCTCCAATTAAAACAGCAAATCCAGAATAAAATGAATTCAATGGTCTACTAATCAGATAATAGCCTTTAAGAGACATAGATGTCAGCTCTATAGAAAATAAGTGTAAAGATCATTTGTAGGTCACATTATTTTAACCTTTGGTCACCATTCTTTACTTTTTAATACCCTGCCCCAAAAAAAAAGAGGATAAGCAGAAAAAAAATAGAGATAAGATTATGATTCTTTCTCTACTTCTTCTTCTTTTTTCTTAAATGGTATGGGTTTTACTCCATATACCCCGAAAGGAGAAATTGGACCACTTCCGCCTTCACCCAACTTTTGCATTCCTGCATAACTGAACCCAGCTGTAGGAATATTAGCGGGAATCAGCATTATAGTAGCTCCACCTTCTGTAGCTGCTTCAAACAATAAGTTAATCCATCTAAGTTCCATGGCAATAGGAGAAGTTGCATATTGTTCAGCTGCTTCAATCATTCCTTTAGCTGCCTCCTTTTCAGCTTGTGCGAGAGTTATTCGAGCACGACGTTCTCTTTCAGCCTCAGCTTGTCGTGAAATCGCCTCCTGTAACCGACCAGGGATCACAACATCGCGGATTTCTACTGAGATTATCTTTATTCCCCAATGTTCAGTTTTCTCATCTACAATTTCAGCTAAATGAGCTGCAATTTTCTCTCTTTCAGCTAATAATTCATCAAGCTCAACTTGTCCTGTCACTTCGCGTAACGTAGTTTGTGCTACCCATTGAGTAGCAGATACATAATGTTCAACTTCTAAAATTGTTTTTTCAACGTCAATAACTTTGAAAAATAAAACTGCATCAATTGTAACAGGGACATTATCCTTGGTTAGACTTTGTTCTGATCGAAAGGAGTATGTTTGAATTCTTGTTGTCACAATATTAGGTATTCGATCTATTCCAGGTAAGATCCAAAATAAACCCGGTCCTTTCAAACCTGTATACCGTCCAAGTCGTAAAACAGGAGCTCTTTCCCATTCTTTTACTATTCTAAACCCACTGAGTACATATATTAGAACCAACAAACCACCAAAAAAGAGTAAAAACAATGTTATGGTATTCAACGGTTCAGGTAATTGTGTTAAACTCATATTAATCAAACCTAAATTTATTCATTTGTAAACAATCTAATTTTTTACCTATATATATCTGGTTAAAAACTAGTGTGTAGTGGAAACTATTAATGATTAAATAAAATATTACACAAATGATTTTTATTAATAAATTGATATCTTTCTTAACATTGAGATTTGTAGTATGTCTAATCAAGAATTTATTTTAGAATTCTCTATTTTAGGCAATTCAGATATTGGAAAAGTTGTATTCAAAAAACACTTGGCTCCAAAAACCTATGCATTATTGGAATTTCGTTTAAGAAATCCAATTCAATCCCGAGTTGTCGTTCGAGACGATGAAGTAAGTATTCCTTTTAAAATAGGTCGAGCTGGCCCAGAGAATACAGTGAAATATGTTAATCAAGGGGATGTAGCATATTGGACACAAAGTCAAGTGTTAATCATATTTATCAAATCAAAAGAGGTAGAATATCCAGTCAATCCAATTGGACAAGTGGAGAATTTAACTTTCTTTAATCAATTAAAAATTGGAAGTTCTATTAAGTTAGAGATGGTAAAAGATCCGATAGATGAGATTAAATATTTGTAACCCCTTATATTTTCATCTTATTGACCAAAAAATAATCGTTCAGCCAATCTTATAGGTAATCCAACTTGTTGTATCTCACGTGCAATTTCCCTAATGTCGTACTCTGCACGAATCCAATCTAATTTAATATTTGAATTTAAATCAATCTCAAGAATTCCTGCTGAAGCACGAGGATCATTATCTCGGGGTTGTCCAACACTTCCTGGATTGAATATTACTTTTTTTGATTTCTCGCTTTGATATATAAAAGGAATATGTGTATGACCAGCTATAAGAATATGATTTACACCAATCATGTCTAATAGTTCTTCTTTTCTTGTTTGGGAGTCTTCAGGATATATATAATCATTAATATAATCTTTAGGAGATGCATGAGTTAAATAAAGTTGCACTCCCTTTTCATTTATCTCTAAAAACTCGTTTTTAGCTAGAATAGACAAAAATGTTTTAGAATATGTAGTTAATTCATCAAAAGTCCATAGTACTGCTTCAATGGCCCACTTCTTAAATCCTGTGGCATTTCCTGTGGCACAAGCTATGTCATGATTACCTATTACCATTGCATCGAAGGTTTCAGCGATTTTTATAAGCTCATTTGGGTAAGGCCCATATCCGACAATGTCACCTAAACAAAGCACGTGATCAATATTTGAACCATATTTTTCTGTAACTTTATCTTGAATGGAATTATAAGCTGGAAGATTACTATGTAAATCTGCAAGTAATAAAATTCGTATCGGACGATGAGCCATCTACTTCCAGCTCTTTAATGTTTGAACTATAGTAAATAAGTTAATATAAATCTTCTCTTATGTTTAATCTCAGAAAGATTTATTTCTTAAATGAAAAAAAAGGGAAAAGAAGTGTTTTATTCTACTGTTAAAATTCGAATTTCTAAATCTTTTTCAGTAAGGGTCTCCTTTTTCCCAAGAGCAGAAGAAACAGTCTGAAGAATTAATTTTTTGGCATTTTCTATTGGAAGACCTACTTTATATTCTTTCCTTAGTGATTCAATGACTCGTTCATTTCCACTTCCCGCAGCATATGCATTTACTGCAAAATAGGATCCTCCGTTATCAACAAAAAATAGTTCAGCATCATTCGTTACGGGATTAAATCCAGCTAAAAGTAAAGCTGTTCCAAAAGGACGAAGTCCTCCTTGAATTGTGTGACGTGCCATTAAATCTCCTAAACGTTGAGCTAATGCTCGAACTGATATTTTTTCACCATAAATTAATCTATGTTGTTGTGCTAGAATTCTTGACTGCCCAATTAAGAGATTAGAGTCAGTTGAAAGACCTGAGGCAACTAAGAATAACTTTTCATCAATTTCTTGGATTTTATCTGGTCGAACAACTAATGGGTCATATAGGGTTTCTCCAGCTAATAAAATAGTCTTTTTGTCAATAATCATACCAACCGCAGCTGCTCCTCTTTCGGACGCTTTTCGAGCATATGATAATTGGACTAATTCCCCATCGGGGGACCACATCGCAGCACTTTTATCATAAGGAGCTCTAGAATCATACATTTTTATTAACCTCACAAATCAATCTTAATTTCTTCAACTTCAGGAGTTTTAATGCTGTAAATTAGTCCGTCAATACCATTTCCTGTCGCACTATCACGACCAATAGCAACCTTCAAGGCAGATATGGCTAATTCTTTAGCTTTTTCCCGAGGGAGATTTTCTTTCCAGCTGTTTTCTAATAGACCCATTGCTAGGTATGTTCCTGATCCAATCGCGAAATAATCCTCAGTAGAAACAGATCCATCTGGTCCTAATGTATAAACATGAGCTCCTCTACGATCAACTCCAACAACTAATAATTGAACCCACCAAGGTTGGTATCGACGATACCCACCATGCATAATCGTAGAAAGCAGAGAAGAAGCAACTTTAATAGTTGGTGGAAAGTTGTTTTCAAGATGATAAAGACGAAGTTCGCTACGCATCAGATCGACTAAGGCTTGAGCATCACTGACTAAACCAGCGATTCCCATACCAGTATATTCATTTAATTTGTGAACCTTTTTTGCTTGTTTACTTGCAACAAAAGTTCCCATTGAGGCACGACGATCTGCGACGAGAATAACTCCATCAGAAAACTTTAGAGCAAGACCTGTCGTTCCTTTTAGACCTTGTATTTGGTTTTGATTGATATTGTCATAAAACGGGTTTGTAGGAAAATTCATAACATCCTTCTCCTTTAATTATGTTTTCTATTATATTAAGTCAAATTTTATATCTGTATAAATATTTTTAATGTTATATTATATTGACCAGCTTTCTAAAATATTATTTTAAAATACGAATTTTAATAATTAAACGACTAGGAAGGTTTAAAGCTTATATTCTATTTCGATTAGGATCATGAATTTTCCTAGTATTAAACTCTTAAAACTCGATATAGATTGCAGGTTTTAAGGGTTGAGCTCGGATAGCTTTATTGTGGAAGTCATCGACTTTCTCATCATCAGCAAGATAAACATAAATTGGGGACTCAAATAATGCCTCAAGATATTTAGAATATCCTCTAATAACTTCCATTTCCTTTTCAGACCCAATTACCTGTTGTCTGAATACTTTTACATCGCCTTTAGTCATTTTCAAATCTTTTGCTATTTCAGACATTCTGGAAGCATATTTTTTATCTTTTCTTAAATTACTCATTATTTTACCTATATCTAAAGCTCCTTCATCTACCATAGACCCTATCTGGTTATATAAATCATGTTTCCATTGTGAGGCTATATAGATAAAGATTTTATTAGGAGAACTGCGTTTAAGTTCTATAATTGATTTGATATCTTCAATCAAATTGCTCACGAATGAGATTTGATGACTTAGAATAGGCGCTTCATCTGAAATTTCTATTGATTCTATTACTCTAAGAGAACAAAATTCTTTATTTCCTAGTTTTTCATTCAACTCCTCACTTAGGTGCGGAATTACAGGAGATAACAATAGAATCCAATTATCAATAATTGATCTTAAGGCAGAATTTCTTTCGGCCTCATGTAATCCTATTGAAGCCTTAAGATAAAATTCCACTTCTTTTAACATTAAATGGAATGTGTGAGAGACATATCCACGTCCATCAAAGAATTCTAATTGTTTCATACCCTCTTTTAAGTGATGATTACATGCTGAAATAAATGAACGTGTCATAAAAGAAGCCTTAGACATATCAAATGTAATTTTCGATGTATTATCTAGTATCTCATTCGCTAAGGTCCAAAATTTTTTGATTCGTGATACTAATGTACTTATTCCTTCTTCTGTCCAATTTAAAACTGTATCTGAAGCTCCAGCTGAAACTAAGTACAAGCGAGTTACATCCACAGAATACCTTTTTGGCAGATGAGCTATTGGAATTACATTTCCAGCTGATTTAGACATTTTCTCTCCTTCTCTTATTAGGAGTTCATTTAAAGAGAAGATTTTAGGCCAATATTTCTCTGGGAATATTGCAACGTGATGAAAAATAGTAAATGACAAATGATTACCTATGTGAGCAATTGCTGTGTGGCGTAGGTCATTGGGATACCAATATCTGAAATCATCTTGCATTTCTTTCAGAATTTGCTCCTCAATTCTACTTTTTTTAGCTATATTAGATAAAGCACCTCTATTTAAGAAAATATAGTCAAATACCTCAGGAATCAATTGTTCAGGACTGATATTATGTTTTTTTATGTGGGGAATTACCAAATAAAAGGCCATATAAATAACACTGTCACTTAATGACTCAATAATCCAACCTTGGCCTTTTGTTAATGGAAATTCAGTACCTAAGCCTCTTTTCCGAACACATGGACGTCTATCTAACCACTCAAATGTACTCTCGAATGATCTTCTGTACTTCTCAGGAACTATTTTCATTTGATCCAAAGCTTTTTTAGCCAGTGATTTCCATTTTATATCACCGTAGTTCAAAAAATATTGATCAGGTAAAACTGCAACGATTATTTTTCCTCCTGATCTAGAAGTTGCTTTTCTTGATACTTCATAAAAGGAAGTGGCGTAACCTTCTTCCTTCAAAACTTCTGTTACTTTATCTTTAGCTATTTCTACTTTTAAACCAGCAAATTCATCAGTGAAGTCCATCATAACGCCATTATAGAATTCTGTCGAATAAATTTCTTGAGTTGCAGCTTCTAATTTTTTAATATCAGCTTGATTCATTATTCCCATTTTTTCTACGATTTCAACGGCTGGGAATTCTCCATAAGATTCAATTGCAATTAGCGCAATAGGTTTAATCGATTTTACTATTTTTTCTAATCCATTAAAAGGTTTTAGAGCACTAGAGTCTTGTTGTAAATCTCGTAAAGCAATATAATCATAAGGAGCATGAGCAGGAACTGAATAAACTACCCCTGTTGCATGGTCAGGATCAACAAAGGTGGCAGGCAGAATAGGTAAAGGTCTATCAGGAACCCGAGGGGCAAAAGCATTTTTCCCAATTAATGTAGAACCCAAAAATTCTTCTAATACTTTCGTTTTATGATTTTGGTGAGTTAATTTTTCAACAGCTTCTTTTGAAATAATCCATGTTTCCTTCTCATCTACCTTAACTCTACAGTATGTGGTTGTAGGATGTAACCATATATTTGTAGCTCCATATATTGTTTCGGGACGAAAAGTACCTGCTACTAGAAAATCCTCTTCAAATTTAAATTTTAAAGCAACAAACTCTTGAACTTCAACTTTATTTACATCTGCATCACGTATATCATCTTCTCCAACAGCGTTTTGCTCTCTTAAGCACCATAAAATGGGATATTCGCCTTGGACAATGTAATTTTTCTTAATTAAATGATTATATTGCCATTCAATAAATTTATTATACTCAGGGTCACCAGTGGTGAATTGTCTATGTATGTCTAATGAATAACCCATTGCCTTAAAATCATTGATTAATTTATCCGCAAAATACATCGCAACATTGAGGGGGTTTATAAAGGAATGGATAATTTGGTTAACTATCCCTTCATCAGATTCGTATATTCTTATGTAATCCTTGTATAATTCTATGGTCTCTTCATCGTTTGCTTCTATTTTTGCTGATACAGAAAGTACTGGAGTTCCAGTTATATGAAAAGCCATTGGCCATAAGGTGTTGAAACCTTGGATTCGTTTGAATCGGGTAAATACATCCCCGATTGTATAAGTACGAGCGTGACCAACATGGAGTGGTCCCGAGGCATATGGATAAGGTATTGTTACAAAGTATTTCTCTTTGTCGTGTTTTTTTACTCCTTTAAAAATATCTTTTTCAGCCCAGCGGGATTGCCATTTACTTTCAATTGCCCGTAATATCGCAAAAAATTCTTCAATAGATTGTTGTGACTCACTCACTGAAATTCACCGTATTTAACCTTAATATTTTACATTTTTCTATCTGTCTTCTAAAATTTAGTATATATTTGATACTAAATAATGAAGGCAAAAAGTAATTCTTAGAGGATGGCACAATGCATTCATATTTTACGAAAAAAGCGATACTATACCTGGAGAACGCAAGGCCTCATTTTTTTACCTCAAAAAACCAACCTAATATAATTGGTTATAAGTCTTTAGCCTGAGTTCTTGGGTAAGGATGTAAATAAAAAAAGATCAAGTGGAATATTACTGAAAGAGTACTAATTTAATTTGCTTGAGATTGATGTTCTCCAGAGAATTGAGCAATTATCTGTAACTCGTACAAAATTTGTTGGATGATTCTTAGAAATCTTTCAATAGCTAATTTAGATACGTTTGATGCTGAAATTTCAATCTTACGAGGTGAAATCTGGGTTATAAGGATTTTAGATTGATTCTCAGCGTGAATCCATTCCAATCGTCCTTTTCCATTTGAGAAATAATGGCCAATGAATCTATATTGCCCAAAATATTTTCCTGTAAGCTTGTTAATAATAATTTGAACTGGAAAATCCGTTCCTGTTGAGATAGCGGTATAATTTTGGTGAATATTTAGGTCAAATCCGAAATTTCCGTTATTCAGAGATTGCTTACCAAATTTTTCTTTTATCCGATCATAATACTTACTATCTAAACCATAACCCCCATCTGGATAACGCTCAATAAGATTGTCTTCCTGTAATCTTTCCAGTGCTCGTGCTAATTTCTGTTGGTGGACATCATTTAACAATCTTCTTAAACCATTAAACCGGAAAGAATAATTCCGTTCTCTTACTGATAGTTCTTCTAAAACAGTTTCTTCTAGCTGAGACAGGTATTCAGGTATAGATTGATCATCTTGGTCTGTGAACGAGTTCAATTCTTCAGCAACTCTTTAATTACTTTTTTTTGTCATTTTATTAAAAAGTTGAAGAATGAGGTAAGCCCTCATTAGTTTTTGCGCTTAATCAATCTTCAACTTAAAATGTTTTGATGAATTCTTCCTTTTTTTTCCACGAATCTCAAGTATCCCATTTGTTATCGAGCTTTTTGTTCCCTTCGCTTCTATCTTCGAAGGCAATTGAATTGATGTATTTAATTCTCGGCCTTCTACATTTCCTTTAAGCTTGATTTCAGATCCTTCTTCATCAATTTCAATAGCTATTGTTTCTTTTGTGAATCCAGGTACTTCAACAATAACCTTTAGGTATTCATCTTCATCAATGATATCAAAATAGGGGTCACTGGAATTGGAATTCTTTGGAAGTTGAGGGGTTTGATGTAATTCGAAAGGATCTTCTAGTTCAGGCAGATTGTGTTTCTTACGGAAGTCGTTCAAATTTCCCCATTGGCGAATTTCTGGTTGATAATTTGTTTCAGGGCCAATGTTTATAGAATAGCCATAGGTTATTGGACCTCCTGCCTGATATTCTGTTAAATTATTATTCATTAAAGAATTTATTTCTTCTTCAAACTCTTTAAATAGGTTAAAAAACCCGAAGTTCCAAAAATTTCCTAAATTTTTATCTTTTTTGTTCATTTTAATCACCTTAATGATTTATTTCCTATTTAAAATAAATTCATATGTTATATATAAATTTAACGCTATGTGAATAAAATCTACATATCAGCTCTAAGCCCTCAATATATCAAAAAATGCATTGTTTCGTATGGTATGCTAAAAGGAATATTTTCACAAATTATAAAAAAATAGTCATTGTCTTTCGAAACCATTCGAATCAAAAAATCGTTAAATTCTTGAAGAAATTAGTATTTAGGGGTTTTAAGAAAATGATAGATCTTATTCAAGCGATTCTGATGGCAATTCTTCAGGGGATAATTGAATGGTTACCAATATCGTCTGAAGGGCAGCTTACATTAATATTTATCAATATTTATGAAATCCCAGAACTGGAAGCGGTAACCTTAGCTTTATTTCTCCACTTAGGTACAATGGTCTCTGTCTTATGGAAGTTTAGACAGGAATTTTACCAAATAATAAATAAGAATGAACCTATAACCCGTATATTACTATTCGTTACATTTGGAACAGCGATCACAGCCATACCTTTAGTTATTCTTCTAAAAAATTTTTGGATAGATATAAGTTATTTGTTTCCAATTCCAACTGATATACTTTTTACAATAATAATTGGATTAATGTTAATTTTTACAGGTTTCATATTGTCTAAACAACCAGAACAAGGAATCCGGGAAATTTCATCCCTCACATATAAAGAAGTTTTTATTCTTGGTATGATCCAAGGGGTAGCTGCCCTTCCTGGGATCAGCAGAAGTGGTATGACACTTACATTTCTTCTTATCATAGGATTAGGTCAACGGGATGCCTTACGAACAAGTTTTATCATTTCAGTTCCAGCAGTTTTAGGAGCAACTGTACTAGAATACCTACTAAGTGGATTTTACCTTAGTTCATCAAACCTAATTATTGGAACTGTTTCTTTTCCGTATATTCTTGTTATATTGACGATCTTCATTAGTGCTCTGATTGGTTTAGTAACAATGAACACCCTTTTAAGCCTTAAGAACATTGAATATAATAAATTCTGTATAGGCTTTGGCCTCTTAACTATTTTTATTGCAATCCTCACACTTCTCGTTAGTAACTTAACATAGTGATCGAAAATGACTTTATTCCCAACTCATCTTAGTTTAGCAGGAATTTTCCTTTGGTTTATTATTCCTGATTCAGAAAAAATCATCTTTAAAAAGAGAAAATTAGTTTTCTGGATTATTTTACTTTTTTCGGTAGCTCCTGATCTTGATATATTTTTAGGTATTCATCGCGGATTGTTTCATAGCCTTTTCCCTCCATTAATAATTACAATATTAGGTTTTTACATCTACTATCGAAATGTGAAATCAAAAGACTTTTTTTCTTCAAAATTCTCCGTTTTTGCTCAAAGAATAACAATTAAAGGATATGAAATTGAAATAGCTCTAATCGGGAAATCTCTATATTATATCGGTACTCTTTGGTTACTACATATTTTATTAGACTTGGATTATCCTATTGCAATTTTTTATCCTCTATCAGATCAATTATACCAATTTAATTTTACTTTTTTACTAAAAATGATACCTTGGTTTTTCCTTCCTGTTTCTCTTGCTGGTATTGGATTTAACATTAACAGTATTTCTTACATGAGAGGTTTAAGCATTTTTTTCATTAATTTAACCCCTTCAGAACGTGAAGCAATTTATGGAACAGCTCCAGTCCCTTTTATAATTGAGGATTTCTTTATCCATTTTCTTATCTTTGTGATTTTTATTAAAATTGTAGCAATTCCGATGATTCCTACAATTAAAAATCTAAGCTCAATGAAGTTTTGTAATTATTATAGATCAAAAATATCCTCAATCTCCTTTAATGGAACTGCTTTATCTTTAGCTTTGATATTAATTATCTCAGGAGTAGTAATAGGTCCTTTAACTGGAAATTCAACCACAGAAAGGAATTCAGTAACTGGATCATTTCTTATTTCAAATAATAAATTCGCTCCAAGTATTGCAATTTCATTCGAAACTACTCAATATCTTTTACAACCCAATACGCGATATTTTGTAGATGGACATTTAGTGATAAGTTCTTCAAATCATTCTTTTGAACAGGTTTTACTAATCACTCAAACTTCTGACTATAATATTTTTTCAACCGCTGTTTCAAGTTTATTTGAAAAATACCCTTTGAATACTTCAGATAATTTACTAAAATTTAAAGAAGGTTATGATAGTTTATTAGGTACTCTTTATTCGAATGTACTTGGAATAAATCTAACAAATCAAAATGAAACCTATCTGAATGAAGTCCTACCCGCAGGATCTTATGTATTGGCTGGAATTATTGAGAATTGGAATAACTCAGAGATATTAGAAGGTAAATTGCAAGTGGAACAAGCTTTTTTGGAGATAAAAATAGAATCTAGTAGACTTTCGCTGTTCCTAATCGGATTGTTTGTATTCTTTACTGGAATAGGGCTTGTTTTTGTTTCAATCCGTATTATATGGAAAAGATAAAAAATAGATGTTCTCTACTTTTCATGAAATCTTTCAATTCAATTATATATCTAAAAAATAAAAAATATAACAGAGGAGTGTAAACATGCCATCCTACCGTTGTGGTTCCTGTGGAAATGTAATAAGACCAATTCCACAATGTCATAACAAAGATATGGTTCCAGGAGAAGTGAATGGGGTACCTTCACTTATTTGTTTAGTAAATGGTGAGAATTGTCCAAGTAAACCACTTCCAACCTGCTGTACTATGCCTGCTTATAGTCGATGGATTTAACTGAGAGGGATTATTTCGATTTATTTTATAATTTGGTTTAATGGTCTAACAAATCTAGAAGCTAATGATAATTTCCATGGAATATGACAGTGGACAACATTGTCAATATCTTTTGAAGTTAAATGATTCATATACCATTGGATTCTGCTATCTCTTCCAACTGATATTCTATCAAAAAAGTTCCTTATGAAAAAGGCTTTTTTAAACATTGAAAGCATTTGGGTTTCCCAATTTCGATGATAATTAATCAATGGTTCATCATTGTAGATATGATTAGTTATTGACCTTGCTGCAAGTTTTCCTGCAACAATTGAAGGTGGTATTCCTCCACCAACACTAGAAACCACCTGACAACAAGCATCGCCTATTAATAAACTATTTACAACTGGATTTACAGTTTTTTTAAAAGGTAATCCAACAGGCACAGCTCCGCCTATTGTTTCGGAAATTTTTGCCCCTTCAAGCATTTTTCTGATGGTAGGATGAGAATTAAGCAGTTGATCTAGGGCTTTTGAGATGGTCATACCTTTTTTAAGCATAGGAACCCGAACACCAGTTCCTACATTTGCTGTATGCTTCCCCTTTGGAATTACCCATCCATAGGCACCAGGAGCGTATTTTTCACCAAACACCATTAATATATTTGTTGGATCGTATGACTCGTCCAAAATATTAGTCATGTGATGTTGCTTAACAATTGCAAAATTATATGATGTTCTAGTTTCATTCAATCCACTCCATTGTGCAATTCGAGAATTTACACCGTCAGCTCCGACAACAATCTTAGCTTTCACATCAATTTGCTGATTTTTTTTAAAGGAGAGGGTCACCTTTTGACCCTTCATTTTTATTGCTGATGTAGAATTCCATACTTCGATATTTTCTTTTGTAGAACTCTTAATTAAATCATTATTCCATAATCCTCGTTTAAGTGAATGTCCTTCAAAGGGTGTAGAAATCCATTTTCCATTTGGAGTAATAAAAGTTATTTGATTTGTATTTTGACTTATGTATTTGTCTTCAAAACGGAAAATTGTTCTGCTATCACTTACATCAGGCATTAGAATATTCATTTCGTCAGGAGAAGGCATAAATTCAGCACATTGAACAGGAAATCCTGGATTTTCTCTCTGATCTATAGCTAATACAGAAATATCAGTATGAGATCCTTTAGACAGATTATAAAGTACTGAAGCACCTGCAGGACCTAGTCCAACAATTAGAACATCGACCTCCATGAAATTACCTTCATATTGTATGGAATTGATAATCACAAAATGAGAATAACGTGGAACATGATTAAATTAAACTTTGAGCAGCTGATAAGGCATAATCAATAAAGAACCCAGGAAGTAAACCTATTAGGATAATAAGGATGATTGCACTCATAAGTGCTACTTGGTAAGATATTGGTACTGAATATGGAACAAATCGGTCAACAGAGACTACAGCAGTTTCCTCTTCTTCCTCAATCGGTTTATCAATCAACATTAGTTTTATTACTCGTAAATAATAAAATATAGAAATTCCACTGTTAATTATTCCAATTACCGCTAACCATGCCATATTAGCATAAATAGCAGCAAAAAATAACAGTAATTTAGAAATAAACCCTGCTAAAGGTGGAATTCCCATTAAACTGAGTAAGGATATTGTTAAACCAAACGCAATCCATGGGTGTTTCTTTCTCAGACCTGCATAATCAGAAATATTTTCACTCTTTAATGAAAAAGCTACAATAATAACTGCTGTGAATGCTAACAATTTCATAACTGCGTGAGTTAAAATATGTAATTCAGTAGCTGCAATTGCAAAATTAGAAGCAACACGATCAAAAGAACTGATAGATGCCATACCAATAAGCATATATCCTGCATGAGCAATACTTGAATATGCTAACATCCTCTTTATATTTTCTTGAACCAAGGCAGCTAAATTACCTAATGTCATCGTTAAAACAGCAAGAACAGCAAAGATTACACCCCAACTACCTTCTATTTCCCCAAAAGCAAATATTATTAATCTTAAAGCTGCGGCAAATCCCATTGCTTTAGAACCAGCAGCCAGAAATGAGGTAATTGTTGTAGGTGTTCCTTGATAAACATCAACAGCCCAAGCATGAAAAGGAACAGCTGCCATCTTATAGCCAAATCCTACAAATAAAAACATTAAGGCCACAATGTGTAATGGTGTATAAGATGAAAGATCAGAAAACGCTAAGATGATGGATTGCAAATTTGTTTCTGCAGAAATACCGTAAACAAGTGAAATGCCAAATAATATAAAAGCTGAAGACATGGCACCTATTAAGAAGAATTTTAGCGCACTTTCACTTGTTTCGGCCCGAGATTTTTGAAATGCAGCCAATGAATACGCTGGTAAGCTGCCTAGCTCCCATGCAACAAAAATAATGAGCAGATCATTAGCTGCTGCAATGACCATCATTCCAATAGTTGAAAGTATCAGCAGTGAATAATAAATCCCAGTATTTCTTTCAGAGCTAATAAAATCAATACTTGAAAGGGTAACAAGTATTAAGACAAGTAAAAACACAATAGCAAAAAATCGATAAAAATCGTCAATTAGTAACAAACCTGGACTAGCAGACACATCAAATATGTCATTAGGATTAGCAAAAACATGAATAACTCCAGAAGAGGTATCAAGGATAATAGTCAATAAAGCGATAAAAGCTCCTATTAATGTAATAGGACCATATAACCTTTTACCGATATTAAAAGCTTCTAATAGCAAACATATCAAAATGGTACCCATTAATACAAAAAAGGGAAACAAAACAGTAATGAAGTTACTCATGTTTAAACCACCTAATTAATTTTTCAAAATCAAGCTCCAAAAAATATTGTTGCGGTTTTCATGACATCTAATAGTAATGCTGGGAAAATTCCAAGGGCTAATATGAAGAAACATAGTAGAGCTAAGACAGCATATTGTGAAAAATAGGACACATCATGCGAATGTGCCAGTTTAGGATTTGTTTCTCCAAAAACTGTTCGTTGAAGCATCCAAAGATAATATGCCGCTGTAAATATTATCCCTAATACTCCAATCACAGCAAAAATGGGTTCCCACATAAATAAAGCAACGAATACTAATAATTCTGACCAAAATCCAGCTAATCCAGGTAGACCAGCACTAGCGAAAGAACCAAATACTAAGACAGCTGCAACTAGAGGCATATTTTTAGCAAAACCCTTCAACTCAGGAATATTACGGGTATGTGTTGAATGACCTATTGTTCCTGCTAAAAAGAACATTAATGGGGAAATAATACCATGTGCAACTTGCATAAACATTGCTCCGGCAAATCCCTCAGATGTCTGAGTTGCAACACCTAGAAGGACGATACCCATATGCCCAACAGAAGAATAAGCTACCAAACTCTTCATATCTATCTGCTTTAATGCAACCCAAGAACCATATAATAGTGAAATTAATCCAATTAAAGCTATTAGTAGGGCAAATTGAGGAACTATCTCAGGAAGCAACCACCCACTTGTTCTTAATAAACCATAACCACCCATTTTCAGCAATAAGCCAGCTAAAATCATAGAACCAGGTGTTGGGGCTTCAACATGAGCTAAAGGAAGCCATGTATGGAAGGGAACTGAAGGTACCTTTACAATAAATCCAAATAGCAGAGCTAAAAATGCTAATAATATTAACGGTTGCGTACTATCAAAACCGTGTTGACTTAATTCAATAAAAGAGAAAGTACCACTTGCAGTACCTGGATCCCATGCATACTGTAGCCACATTCCTATAATACCTAGCAATAATACGAGTGATGCAACATGGGTATAAATGAAGAAATAAATTGCAGCATATTCTCTTTTAGGTCCACCCCATATGCCTATTAAGAAGAACATTGGAACTAAAACTAGTTCCCATGCAACGTAGAAGATAACCCAATCCAGGGCAATAAATGTCCCCATAACACCAGTTTCAAGAATCATTAGCATAGCATAATAAGCTGGCTCTCGTTCGTGTATCTCTTTAAATGAAGCTAGAACTGAAACAAAGAAAATAAATCCAGTCAATAGGATTAATGGCATACTTAGGCCATCGGTTCCCAATGCATAGGACATACCAATGGATTCAATCCAAGGAATTATTTCCTTGAGAACCCAACCTCCTAATGCAAGTTCAGATCTTTCCGTTGCGCTTATCTGTAAACTTGTAGGTAACCAAGAATGCTGCTCAAACATCATCCAAGCTAGAACTGTAAGTCCGAGAACGACCCCGCTGATTATAAGGGCGAAGTATTTTGAGAAATTATTGTGTACTCGTCCCACAAGCCATGTTGGAAATGAAGCAATGATTGGGAGCAGAAATATCAAAGATAGAACTCCAATCTCAATTTCACCAAATGTTAATAGTGCCACCATTTGTCTTCAACCTTCTTTAAATATATTTATTTTAGAGGGGCAACACCCCTACCATTATGATCATAATTAATAATATGATTATTGCTCCAGCCAATGAATAGAGAGCATAATTTTCAATAACGCCTGTTTGTACTTTTCTTAGATGCACTCCAGCTCGCATTACATATTTAGCTGTGTTTCTTACAATTCCGTGATCGATAACTTTCTCATCAGTAGTTTTTGCTAATCCACACAACGCAATAGAGGCATGAGCAGTAAATCGTACAATCCCATCGATAATAACATCATCCCACCATTTTGAAATTCCACAAATTGTAAATCCAATTAACCCAATAAACCGTACAGCTCGATCAAAAATATTCTTCTCGATCCAATTCATTGCCTCACAGTAGTATGTATAAATTAGATGAACAATCTTTAGATACAAAGCATCAAGAAAGTATCCTTTTTCAAGAATTTTTTGAACCATCAGACCAAAGAAAGATTTCTTTGTAACATATGTTACTTTTCGAACTGATTGCTGAACTTTTGCAATTAAGTCTGGATTTTCAACTTCAATCTTGAAAACTGGTTCATTTTTTGCAAAACTGATGAAAGTCTCACCCCTCGGGTAGTAAATCAGATAAGCTAAACTTATACCAAGAATTGCGAGAACAATTGAAGTTAAACCGACAATCCAATCAAAATCTAATGCCTGAACACCTGGTTCTAGCCAATGAACAAGTTTATGCTCAAAAGACAGATCAGGTATAAATAGTCCAACAAGAAAATAAAGAGCCAGAACTACTGATAGAGCTGATAATGTCCATAAGGGACCAGTCATCCATCTATCAGATTCATGTACATGATGTTCGGATTTTCGGTTTTTCCCTGGAAATACAAGAAACCACATTCTAAAAATATAAAATGCGGTGAGAAATGCAGTAATAACAGAAAATAACCAAACTATTAGAATTAGTTGATCATGGAATGACCCAAATCCTGAATGTTGAGCCCGATGTAGGGCATGTAATATTATTGCATCTTTGCTAAAAAACCCATTTCCTATCCCTGCCAAAGAAAGGGATCCTATTAGCATTACTTTCCATGTGTGAGGCATTTTTTCCTTTAATCCTCCCATTTCCCGAATATCTTGAGTTCCAGCTCCGTGGATCACAGATCCTGCAGATAAAAACAATAGTGCTTTAAAAATACCATGATTAAGTACATGAAAAATAGCTGCAGGCATACCTGCGACCCCCAATCCAATCGTCATATATCCTAATTGACTAATTGTTGAGTAGGCTAAGATCCCTTTAATATCAGTCTGAACTAAAGCAATTGTACCGGCAAGAATAGCAGTAATTCCTCCAATACCTGCTAAAACGAGAAGAGTAGTCCCATCTCCTAAGATATTTGCATGTTCAAAAATAAAATATGATCTTGCAACAAGAAAAATCCCTGCTTTAACCATTGTAGCTGAATGTATTAAGCAACTAACCGTAGTCGGGCCAGCCATAGCATCTGGTAACCAAACATGAAGAGGAAATTGAGCAGATTTTCCAACTGCACCCCCAAAAATCAGTAAAGCTATTACAACAAAAATCATTGGATCAATATGTAATAAATCACTCTCAATTAAGGCTCTTAGTTCAAGGAAATTCAGGGTTGGACCATGAATACCGAGTAAGGTGGTTGCTTCGGATGGAAGATGAAGGGTTTCAGTGAATAATAATATAATTCCAAGGAATAAAAAAATATCTCCTACCTTAGTAGTCAAAAAAGCTTTTTTCGCAGCCGAAGCAGGATGAGGTTGTCCTTCTGGTACTGACTCCTTGGTATAAAAATAGCCAATTAATAGATATGAACATACACCCATAACTTCCCAGAATAAGAATAATTGTATCATATTTGGAGATAAACAGAGTCCTAACATGGCTGCTGCAAACATATTCATTTCAGCATAATATCGCGGGGACCCTTCATGAGACATATAACTACGACTGTACACAATTACAAGAAATGAAATTAAAGAAACCATAAGACTTACAATAGTAGAAAGTGGATCAAGTAAAATCCCAAGATCTATACTAAATTCACCAACTGAAAACCAAGGTATTAATTTCTCATATGGCTCTAGATGATTTCCTAGTAATAAATTCAAGATATATTGACCTGAGACAAAAAGGGTTAGTATGAAACTCGACCCTAAAGAAAGTAAAGCTATTAGATTCCCATGAGCTGCACGATCTACGAATTTACCAAAGAAAAGAATGATAAAAGAAGCACAAATAGGAATTAAAGGTATTAGAAAAGCTAATTCGGGTAATAATAAATTTACAGCCATTTTTATGTCACCTTAACCTTTAAACTCAACAAAATCTGTAGCATCAACGGTTCCATGATTTCTATATACCGAAAGAATGATACCAAGCCCAACTGCAGCTTCAGCAGCCGCCAAAGCAATACTAATTATAACTGCAACATGTCCTAGAACGAAAGTTGAATCATTATATAAAGCAAAAATTGCAAAATTTATATTTGCAGAATTAATCATTAGTTCGATAGCAATTAACATTCGAACAGCCGACTGGGATTTTATGAATCCTGCAAATCCTATTAAGAATAAAATTAATGCTATTCCAACAAAAACTGAAGCATCTAGGTTCATAAATTCTCAACCTCTTTTTTAACTAAGTAAACACTACCTAACATTGCAGCTAATAAGAGAAAACCTAGGAGTATAATCGTTCCTCCATATGTAGTGAAAAGCTCTATTACGAAATTTTCTATTAATTCTGCTTCTGTTGGCTTCATTCCTATGCTCTTATTCCGCCAGAACAACCCTGTAACCTGTCCTAATAGGTAAATTACTATAGTAAATAAAATAAAAGCACCAGCGAAACTTAATCGCCAGTCTAATAACTTTATATCTTTTCTCTTTTCAAACATAGCCTCTTTTCCAGAAAGAGAGATTGCAAACAGCATAAGAACAGCAATCCCACCTGCATAGACAATTAGTTGAACAACCAATAATATTGCGGACTCTGCGTAAAGTAGAAAGATCATACCTATCCCTAAAAGCGTAAATATTAACCATAAAACTGCATGATATATGCTTTTAACCGAAACTGCTAAATAAGCAGAACCAGTGGTATAAACTATTAAAATAAGAAAAAATACAAAATCCAAAGTCTCAAATAACTCTGGTGGAAATAGATATGCCATATTTATTCCTCCTTTGCTTCATCTTCTTGGTATAAGCTTTTGCTATATTTTTTCTCATACTCTTTCCATTGTTTTTCATATTCTTGTGGAAAATATAGTTGATAAATCTTATAGAGATCACGATAGTTATGGTGAAGATCTTCTTTTGAATTAGTTGCAGCATCAAACCCAGGGGTATGATATAAGGCATCAAACTTGCATGATTCCACACAAAAACCACAATAAAGACATCGACCAATAAAAATTTGAGGGTGTAATAGTGGACGTATTTTCTCCTTATCTTTCTGCTTTTCTACCCAATGAGGTGGTGGTGGACTGACTTCAACCATTTCTATGCATTTATTAGGACATATTCGGTAACAAGCTTGACAACCAGTACAATTTATTGCATTTAGTCCAATTAGTCCACGAGCATTTGGAGTTAAATGTGGTGTATGCTTGAATACATCAGAAAGTGTCAGATCACGATCTAAAATTGTTTCTTGTTTTTTTGCAAGGCTTTTAGGATAGTATATAGTGTTTTTGTTCCTTCGATCACCATCAGGTATTGTGATCGGTTTTTTTATGAGTAACCTTCCAACATATGCTAAAGGCCTTGTGACTAGAAAATTTGGAATTAATTTAAAATTCATCCATTAATCACTCCAAAAAGTCCTGGATAATTTATAAATAAATATATAACAAGGAGGATGTTTAGAATGGCTAGAGGAATTAATCTTTTCCACCCTATATCTAAAAGTTGATCAATTCTTACCCTAGGTAATGCTGCACGAACCCAGATAAAAAGAAAGATAAAAAGCCATAATTTCACGACGAAGATTATGTTTGGTAATAATGGAATGCTCATAAGAAAGTCTGGGGAAATTAGAGGAAGGTTGGATCCACCCCAGAATAATGATACACCGATAAACGCACCTATCAATAGAATGAAATATTCTGTTGCCATTGACATCATATAACGGAATCCTGTCAGTTCGGTTCTCCATCCCATAACTAGTTCAGCCTCTGCTTCAGGAATATCGAACGGAATACGTTCAGTCTCTGCTGCCAATGAAACAATGAATACAATAAATCCGATTGGGATCAAAAACATATAGGGAAGTCCAAATGGTGTACTTCCGAAGGATTGTTTTTCTGCAATCTCTACCAATGAAAACGAATGGGATACAATAACAACAGAGCAAACAGAAAAGATTAATGGAATCTCATAGCTGATCATTTGAGCTGCAGATCGAAATCCACCAATTAATGAATATTTATTGTTTGAGGACCATCCAGTAATTAGAACTCCAACTGGAACAAGAGAGAATAACGCAAAAATTAACAAAAATCCCACTTCGGGGTCAGCAATAACCGCATCTCCCCCTAATGGCAAGATAGCGCCAAGAACGAATGGTGGGACAACAATAAATGCAAAATACCCAATGTTAAACGGAAATTTGTCTGCTTTCTCAGGAACAATATCCTCTTTAGAGAAGAATTTTAAGAACTCAGCAATATTTTGAAGAAGACCAAATTTCCAAGTTCTTCCGAATAGATGCCCGTAGTTGAAATCAATGAAAGTTGGCCCGCGACGGTTCATCATTCGTGCTACTAGTTTTCGTTCGAACCAAATCAACATTATGGCATTCACGATAAGAAAGAGGAGGATAGTAGTCATTTCTAGAGTATCAATTAATGTTGATCTAAGAGAATCTTGAAACTCAATTTCATAATGTAGAAAATCTTCTGGATTAACTAAGTGAAAGATAGGGATTAAATCTTGAATAAATCCTATTATATTCACAAAAAAGACTACAAGAGGTGATAAAATTAAACTAGCTATTTTTAAAAGAAACTCAGCTATTCCATCATATATACCATAACCCATTTAATCCACCTACCGATCAATTTCTCCCATACAAAGATCTAGACTCGCGATAATTGGAGGTATATCTGCTATTTTGGCTCCTCGTAAAAGGTGGGAACCAATACTTAAGTTTGAATAAGCAGGTGATTTAATTTTCACCCGATAAGGAATCCTATTATCATTTCCCACAACATAAAAACCTGCTTCGCCACGCGGATCTTCTGTTCGAAAGTACACATCTCCTTTCGGGAGTTGTCGTGGAACTTTTATAGCAATTTCTCCTTCAGAAGGCAGTTCGGCCAAAGCTTGGCGTATTATATGTGTAGATTGCATTATTTCCTCCATGCGTATTTGAAATCGAGCATAGCAATCCCCAGCTTTCTGAACTGGTATTTTAAAATCAAGTTCATCATAAACTAAGTAAGGTTCAATCTTTCTTAAGTCAGCTTGAACACCTGATGCACGTAATACTGGGCCTGTAGCTCCTAGATTCAATGCATCCTCTTTACCTAAGATCCCTACATTCTTACTACGAAGCATAAATACTTTTGAATCATCTAACATGGCTTTGTATTCTCGTATTCGCTCATCTAAATAGACAGTTAAAGCTGTTGCATCTTCTATGAATCCTTGGGGAAAATCATTTTTTAACCCACCAGGACGGAAAAAATTATACATCATTCTTGCACCGGTTACATGCTCCAGAAGGTCGAGAATATATTCTCGCTCACGATATGAAATAACAAGCATTGTTATAACTCCAAGGTCTCCAGCGTACGCAGAAAGCCAAGTAAGATGAGAAGCAATCCTTTGAAATTCAAGAAGAATTACTCGCATGTATTGAACACGTCGACTTACCTCTATTCCCAGTAATTTTTCGATTGCTAAAATATAGCTTGCCTCCCATGACATAGCAGAGACATAACACAATCGATCAGCTATTGGTTGAAAATTATCATAAGGTCGTGATTCTGCTATTTTCTCAATCATTCGGAAGATGTATCCGATCATAATCTCTGAATCTACAACTCGCTCTCCTTCACTTTTAATCTTCAGAGACCATAATCCATGATTAACTGGATGTTGAGGCCCAAGATGTATAAACATTTGCTCAGACATTGATTAATTCTCTCCTATTTGGGATGTGGTTTAAAAGAATAAGGTTTCTCTGGTAATTTGTATTCCTTGCGCATAGGATAAAGCTCAGATATATGTTTATGCTCAAAATCGTCCCATTCATCTGGTAAGAGTAAACGTTTTAAATTCGGATGATCTTTGACATTAATACCATATAAATCCCAGAGTTCTCGTTCATGCCAATTTGCTGAAGCCCAGATGGAAGTTAGTGAAGGAACCACAGGATTTTCCCGATTATCAAGTCGGATATGAACTTGAAGAAGAGTGGGATCACCATCCCAACGGTCAATATGATATACAACTTCAAAATATGACTCCCAATCCAATCCTGTAACTGATTCAAGAGAAGAAAATCCCATCTCATATTTGAGAAATTGCATTACTTCCAGAAGATTATCTTGGTTAACTTGAACCTTAAGTCTATTGTTGTCAGATTTTTCTAATAGTATCAATTTAGTTCCATAATTATCTTTTAGAGTTTGTAGATGTGACTCTGAACTCATTTCTCTTCCTCTTTCGATTCTTTCTTCAGTTTTATTCTGTAATCATAAATTGGTGGATCACGATCGTAAAATTCACGAGCTTCAGGTAATAGTGGTTCTGGAACAAAAATACCATCTGCTTTAATTTTTTCTTGAAGTCTAAAAATTCCTGCCCACATCGCTTCAGGACGTGGAGGACATCCTGGAACAAATATATCCACAGGAATAACTTGATCAGCGCCTTCTAAAATGGTTGGAGATTGCCAAAAAGGTCCTCCACTTATAGCACACTCCCCAGTAGCAAAAACCCATTTTGGTGCTGGCATTTGATCATACACATCACGTAAGCGAGAAGCGAATTTAATACTGACTGGTCCATTTATCCAGAGAACATCACAATGTCTTGGACTTGCGCGTGCTAATACCCCAATTCGTTCAGTATCATATCGGGAAGCCATTGTTGCTGCCATTTCAATAGCACAACATTTCATACCTATATAAACTGGATAGATACTACATCTTTGTGCCCAATTTCTCAACCAGTTAATAATTACTCCAACAAAATTCCTTGTATTAGCTAAAACTACATTTGGCATCGGTTCATAAATTTCAAGTTCGCCTAGTTGATTTAACTCGTCTAAACTCGCCATTATTTACACCCAAGATAAAGTTCCCTTTTTCATCCAAAAAACAAGCCCACATAATAAAGTAAAAGCGAAAACACTCATGATGATCAATCCTGAAACCACAGGATCAAATAATTGAAATGCATAAGCCCATAATACAAGTAGTACGGTTAAAATATCAAAAACCACAAAAACAACAGCAAAAGTAAAATATTGAACATTATAATGAACTTGAGCTTCTCCTATCGGTTTTTCACCACATTCATAGGTAGTTGAAGCCCTTCTTAACCGAGGGATGTTAGGTGCAAGTAAATATTGTATTAATTTTATTACTATTGGACTTGCCAAGCCAGCAACTAAAAATATTCCCATATGTGTCAATGCTTCATCATACATACTAATATCCCGTCACAAAATATGGTTTCTGTTGTAAATGGACCTGATTTGTACTTCTATTATGTTTTTGTCTCACCAACAATGATTGTTATTAATATCTTTCTTAGTGTTGTAGATTTCTTTAAAAAATAAAAAGATCATGTCACTATTGTTAATCAGAGATAGTGTAAACAATGTAGACAATTTATTTATTAAGAAAAACATTGAAGATCTCAATGGTTACTTCAGTGAAGATTCTGTTTCTTATTCCTCCCACATTACAAGATGAATCTACTTCAAAGTATCAACTAGCTTTCCTTAACTTTACAGCTCCACCTCTTGGACTTGGTTATATTGCTGCTGTCCTAGAAGAAAATGGTTTTACAAAACTTAAAATAATTGACTCACACGCTTTAAATCTTTCCTCAGAAAACTACCGACGAATTCTTAAACGATATCAACCGGACTTTTTAGGAATTCAAACGTTAACTCCTACATTTTTTGATGCTTTAAATGCAGCAAAGATAGCAAAAGAAGAAAATGTTCCATATGTCGCTCTTGGGGGCTATCATCCATCAGCAATGCCTGAGGAGTGTTTAGAGCTGAGTAATGGTAATGTTGATATTATATTTCGTGGGGAATCTGAATACTCAACATTAAATTTCATAAAATGTATTGAATCAGGTAAAGAATGGAATTTAATACATGGAATATCATATAAAGGTGCAAATAATAAAATAATTCACAATTTACCAGCTGCTTTCATCAAAGATTTAGATTCCTTACCATTACCTGCACGCCATTTACTTCCAATGGATAAATATCGCATCTTTGGATCTTCTTTTCCAGCAACCTCTGTTTTAACAAGCCGAGGTTGTCCTTATTCATGTGATTTTTGTAGTGTATCAGCTTTTTATAATGCAAAATGGAGACCAAGATCTCCAGAAAAAATCGCAGAGGAAATTCGTTATCTTCGTGAAGTAATGAATTTAAAAGCTGTCGCTTTTGTTGATGATTTGTTTTTTCTTTCAAAAAAACGAGTACTAAATTTAGTAAAAGAGCTCTCTAAGATACAGGATGTTTATTGGGGAGCAACTACTCGAGCTGATGTTGGTGATCGTAGCTTACTAAATTTAATGAGAAAAGCAGGTTGTCGACTTGTATTTGTGGGAGTTGAATCTGGAAATCAAAAAATATTGAATAATATAAATAAGAAAACAACCCTCAATCAAATAGAAAATTATTTTGATAATATTAAAAAAGCAAGATTAGACTCTCTTGCATCTGTTTCATTTGGCTTTCCAGGTGAAACACGAAAGACCATAATTGATACAGTAGAATGGATCACAAGACGTCTTGACCCCTCTTTAGCTTTATTCACGCTTGCTACTCCTTATCCAGGAACAGAATTTTATCGAAGAATGAGAACTAAAAATAAAATTAAAGAACATAATTATACGAAATATAACCTGTTTTCTCCTATTGCAGAAATTTCTGGGATTTCCCGCAATGAAATGAAACTTTTAACTAAGTGGGCTTACAAACGTTTTTACCTTCGTCCAAGCAAAATTCTTCAGAACTCATTTCGGGAACTAAGATATTCCTTAGAAAGCTATGGCATTAGGCAATTTTTTTATAACGCACAGGTTTTTGCTAAGGGAATTATAAATATGAAAATTTTAACTTCAATGTAACCTATCTATTTATATATTCTTTTCCTTTTGCCGTTAAAGTAAAAGTTTCGGGATTTGAAGGGATTCTTTTAATAAATTTGTGTTTTTCTAATATTTCCATCCCCCTCTCGAATAAATCTTTGTTAAAATCCTGGGAAGTAATTGTATATAGATCTTTAAATTGAACCATTATATTTAACACATGTATATCTGGAAACTGTGCCATAATATCGAGAATGGTCTGCTCAACATGACCTATTTTTGGGATGGACATTTTTTTATCTCCTGTAGCACGATTATACCCTATACATAATGAATTATGATTGATATAATACGGATTTAATAGAAGATTCCAAAGAATATATTAAATTTTTATCTAAATATCCGGAAAATAGAAAGGTTTAATTTATTGATATGACGATGAATTAAAAGAATACCTTAAGGTTCTTGAGTTAATTTATTCCATCCAGATATTCTATTCAATCTTAACAAGAAGTGCTATTATGCAAGAAATAAGCGATCTCATTCTTAAAGCAAAAGCATTGAAGCAGAGAAAGGATTATAGCCAAGCAATAATACTCCTCAACCGTGCTCATGAAATAGGAGTTGAAAATAATGCTGTCCAAGAGCTTGTTGATATTCACAATCAATTAATACTTTTACACTATCAAAACAACGATACTGCTTCTTTTACCAAGTCATTTAATTTCGCTCGAACCTTAGCTGCTAAAATAAATTATAACCAGGGATTAGTAGAGACATTTATGAATAAAGCTTGGATTGAAACAGAAAACAAGAACTTTATAGAGGCAATAACTCATGCTTCCCAAGCTTTATCAATAGATGAAATACTCGATAATGCAAATGCCTTTACTACAGCACTCTATATTATCTCTGAGGCAAATTATAAGGTGGGAGATATGGAAAAGGGAGATAAGTATAAAGCACTTTATCAACAAAAATTGATGCAACTAACTTCAGCAGAAGAAGAGATGATTAGAAATATTGAAGGATTAGCCAAAGGAATGAAGAAAGAATCGGATCTAGATTCCCGCGTAAAACAAGCTTTAGATGAATTAGACTCCTTCTAATCATTATAACCATAAATTCTTTTTGTTAAAGTTGGGATACTTTTGAGTCATTTATACAAATCACTGCCAAGAGCAGAAATCAACGATCGTATAAAAAAATTGCAAAAAATCCTTATTCAAAAAAATTTGAATGGAGCTCTTCTTTTTTCAATTACTGGAACATATTATTATTCGGGATATGGTGCTGATGGCTTAATATTTATTCCTATAGAAGGAGAACCAATCCATCTAGTTAAGCGAAATGTAGCCTTAGCGCAAAAATACTCTCAAATATCTAATATTCGATCCTATGGGAGGACTTCTAAAATAGTTGATAACCTAAACATTCCTGAAAACTCAATAATCTTGGTTGAAGAAGATTATCTCTCTTATTCATTTGTTAAATATCTAAGGGATATTAATCAAACTATTCAATTTCTTGATGGGAGTCAGTTATTCAGAGAATTAAGATCAATCAAATCTAAATACGAAATCTTTATGATCAAAAAGGCAGCAAAGATGGTAGATGAATCTTTTTTATACTGTTGTGAGATAGCAAAACCTGATATGAGTGAAATCGAGTTAGCTTCAAAGTTAGATAGCTGGCTCTTAAACAATGGACATGGTGGTTACATTACAACACGAGCTATGAATTCAGCTTTATTAAATTATTCTTATGTCATTTCTAGTCATTCTACGTCTCTTAATATACAGTTTACACCAATTTCGGGTTATGGTTTAACCCTGAAATACCCCTATGGTCCAAGCAATCAAAAAATAGGAAGGAATAGACCCTTTTTTGTAGATACTTGCGGAAACTGGCAAGGATATATTTCAGATACAACAAGAACTTTTATCTGTGGTAAATTTGACAAAGAAACATTGAATCAGCTAATAGCTTTAGAACAAGTAAAAGAGTTTATTTTGAAGAATCTAACTCCAATGAAAAACCTTGGAGATCTTTTTCTCGAGGTTATGGAACTTAGCAAAGAGTTAAAGATATATGATTGCTTCATGGGTACCCATTCTGACAAATCAGTTTTTTTAGGTCACGGTATAGGTTTGGAATTAGATGAGCTTCCAGTTTTTTACGCTAAAGGACCAGATCTTTGTGTTGGAAATGTCCTTGCCTGTGAACCAAAAATAATAGTTTTAGATAAAACTGTTTTAGGAATTGAGGATAGTATATCAATTGAGGATACTGGAGCACGATTATTAAGTACTGCTGCTAGTTACTACGAAATTTAATAATTTAAAGGATAATTCAAAACATATGGAAATCTCTTCTTTGAAAGAGGTACTATTTGACCTCTACTTAAAACCAGCTCTAATTCTTATTGGAATTTACCAAATTATAGTTACAGCAATTTTTACTGCCCAACAACTCTTATTAGCAGCCTATTTGGATGAATTAAATTTATTAACGATAAGTGGATTCATTATTGGTGTATATTTCTTATTCTGGTTTTTACTTGGCCCAATTTTTGCCACTTTAAGCGATATTTATGGTCGTAAATTCCTCTTAATCTCCTCAAATTGGATTTCCGGTTTGGCTTTTTTAGTTCTTTCAATTATAACTGAACCAATTATATTATTTTTTATGAATGGATTAATTGGTATCGGAACTGCTATTAGAATTGGCTCAATAATAGCTTTTTGGATCCAATACAGTCCAAAAAATCGTAAAGGTGAATCGATAGCTTATATCAATATATTAATTGGTGTAGGAGGAGTATTTGGTACTATTTTTGGTTTTACCTTATGGATCTTGGTAAAAGAGTTAGTTTTTATCATTTTTGGGATTTTGTTACTAATTTCTTCCTTCCTGATATTCCCGCTAAAAGACTTGGGGAACTATGCTACTTTTAATTGGCCATCTTTTCTGAAAACGTTTCAGCAGCTAGTTTCGCGAGAAACTCAATTGTCATTTTTTCTTTCAAAACAAATGATCCAAATTTCACTTCATTGGTTTGGCCTTTCAGCTATTGTTTCCTTTGGAACTTATCTTATTCCAATTATTAAATTATTTCTTGATGAATTGCCATCAAGATTCCTTCTGCCTCTTCCAATAATAATAATCATTGGAATCTTGTCAATAATATCCATTGGACTTGGTTTAGTCATCTGGGGACGAATTTCAGATAATTGGAAAAGAAAACCAGTCTTAATCATAGGCTATTTAGGAATATTTACTATTGTTTCAATATTCTTTATTGTTCTCCAATTTGATCTAACAACTATTCTAATAAATGACATTATTTCTCTCAATCCGTCTGGTATTGGAATCATTTTGATTTTTCTAGCTTCAATTCTAGCAGCAGTCTCATTGATACCTGTTCCAATCGCTTGGATAACTGATTTAGCAGGTGATGATCTCGCGAAAGCAATTTCTTTAAGACAAGCTGTAATTGGGATGGCAACAATAGTTGGTACAATAATTGGAGGGTATGTATTGGCAATTTATGGAAATACTGGATTAATGGTTGTTATTTTCCTCTTCTTATTATTATCAGCTATAATCTTATTATAAAATTAATAAAAGGAAATTTATCGGTTTTTCAGCCGATAATTTATTTCTAATCTTTCTAAGGTCATTTTTATTGTATCTTTTGCTAAATCTTTCTCCTTCATGTATTTTGTGAAATAGTCTTTTACTTCTTCAAGACGATTTAATCCTGATAAAGAGACAACACTAGTAATAACATTTTCAAAGTGTAAGGGATGAAGTTTTTCAAGGACTTTAACATTTTGTTTAAACCAATCCCACAGCTCATCAATTATAAACAAATTCTGTGAAGCTAATGCAATTGGGAAGATTTTATTCTTACTAGGAACCTTTTCAAGAACATAATCAAGCACTGTAAGTAGGAGCTTTTTATCCTCAAAAGATCCAATTGCACGAAGTATATTAATTTTTTCAGGTTCAGAAGTTTCTGCTTTCTCAAGCTTTTGGATCAAAGAAGAATAAGAATCAGGGCGTTGGGCAGCTCCAATACGCATAATACTTGCTAAGATATCAGCATTCACTTCTTTTCCGTTAAGATAATCGCTAAATTTTTGTTCACCAAAAGTTGCTACACCTTCATCATTAAATTGATAGCTTACAACCAATAAATTGCTCCTCAAGTTGGTGATTTTGTGAGCTTCAGCTTCACGGGGTTCATATCCTATCTCTTGAAGAACTTTATAGAATAATTTGAAGCCAATTCCACTTATACGTTCTCTGCGTGATTCAACAACTTTGTATGCATGTATTAAGTTTGTACTTATTGCAATCAGGGGAAGATATTCGTTTTCCTCTGAATAATATTCTATAAAATCCAAATAATCATCAATCATATAGTCTCCACTCCGTACCAAAGCATAAAGATCATTCTGCAATCCAAAACGATCTTTAGAAGAAAGAACTTTTAGTTTAACTAGCTTCCCAAGTGCATGCAAATTCTCTTTCTCATACTTTACCCTATAAAAGCCGGTTTGTTCATAGTTTAATTTATAAGCAGTACAACCTTCAGGGATAGAAATTTGCATTGACTTATCTCTAAAAACATAACGAAGAGTTTGAATCAACTCTGAACCTATAAAGAAGGAAACTGTAAGCGGAATAATCCAAGTATTGAAAGAATCATTAGGGAGATAACTAAATCGCTTCTGAGTCATCAATAAAGTTTTTCCTTGCTTTTTTGCTTCAATAACTGGATATCCAAGCTGATAAACCCAAGTTTTCATCATATCTCCAATAGGTTCCTTGGTAGCTTCCTCAATACCTTCCCAATATGCAGTACTTTCTGCACACTCAAAACTATATTTCTCTAAGAAATAATTAATTCCTTTTTTAAATTTTTCTTCACCTAAATATCCATTTATCATTTGAAGAATTGCTCCACCTTTAGAATAAATGATGGGGGCTGTAGCAGCTGTTATTTTTGTTTTTTCACCTTTTCCTGGCAATTCAATAGGGAAAGTTTCAATTAATGAATCGCGCTCAAAAGCACTATCAACCTCACCTGCTAGAAATTCTTCCCAAATTTCCCATTCTGGATAATAATGATCCGTGATAGCATAACCAAATAATGTGGCAAAAGATTCATTGAGCCAGATATATTTCCAATCAGCGGGACTTACAAGATTTCCAAACCACTGATGAGCTACTTCATGTGCAATTACTTCAGCTATTCGTTCTAATCCAGCTTTGGAAGTAATTCCAGGATAAACTAAGAGGAGATTTTCTCTATAGGTTATAGCAGCATAATTCTCCATTGCACCAAAAGCAAAATCGCTGATAGCAATTTGATCCAATTTATCAATAGGATACTCTATTCCTGTGTATTTTTCTCCAAATTCAATACTTTTTTGTCCAAAATCGAGTGCAAAAGAAGCATATTGGGTTTTTCCTGGGGTTGTTGCAATCCGATAATGTATTCTATCAGAAAAAGATTCGATATACTCGAATTTCCCAACCCCGAAAAATAATAAATAAGTGGACATTTTGGGAGTAGTCTTGAATTTAATTAATTTCTTTCCTTCCTTAAAATCCTCTTCTGATTCTATTTTGGTGTTTGATATCCCTGATAGTCCATTCTCAATGATAAATTCAATATCAAAAGTTGCCTTCTTTGATGGATGGTCAAAACAAGGGAATGCCTGTCTTGCATGTTCTTCTTCAAACTGTGTCACAGCAACATATTTTTCCACCCCATCTTCTTCATATTTACTTCGATAAAAGCCTACTAATTGATCATTTATTAAGCCAGTATATTCAATTTGTACATTAATATCGGTTAACGCTTCTGGGAAATTAATTATAAGTTCCTGTTTGTTTGGATCTATTTGAAATGGGCAATCAACTAATTTTCCTTGATAGTTCACTTTGCATTTCCATATTGCTAATTCAAAAGAGTTTAAAACAACAGCTATTGTTGGATCATTGGATGTTATAGTAATCTCTATTCTTCCATCAAATCAAAAAGTTTCTAAATTTGGCTCTAAACGCACTTTATAATGCTGGGGTATTAAATTCGTCATTATAAATCACCATATATGATAAACGAATAAAAACTCAGTATATCAAACCTCTCAAAGTGATTTTTAAATCAATCTATCTTGCCACATAATGTGAATGGCAGCTAAACAATCTTTATGTATTTTCATGATTAAATATTTACTTTCAAAATCATTAAATTTCCATTTAGATCGTATTTAATAGGAAGAAAAGCACATAATCCTTATTTAGGACAAACGGATATCTGATCAGCATTAGAATTACCCTCTCATAAGAAAAAAGCAGGATTTATTTCCTCTTTGATTTAATCATATTTTGACTCCTCATCCAGTTTATTGTTCTTTCAACTCCTTCTTCAAAAGTGATCTTTGGGTGGAAACCAATATCTTTTTTTGCTTTTAAATTTAAATAATTTCGATTTGTTTGCAATTTATAGAGACCATTAGGAACATATGGATATCCAAATCCTTTCTTTCGGTAAAATTTCACTATTAGTGGCCAGAAAGGCTTTATAAA
>NZ_CDLCQJ010000037.1:0-9358 GCF_975850365.1 Candidatus Hodarchaeum mangrovi
CACTATTAGCCTACGCTGGTCAACATTATGGCCAAATGTTAGAAGATGTAGGAAGTATCAGCAGAATAATGCAGCGTCGGAATCTAGGTTATTCATTCCCAATGGAGTTTACACAGGCGTGTGAAGTGTTAGAATACTATTTGAACATTCTTATCCAAAGTAAAATCCATGCGGACGTCACAGTTGAAATAATCGATGATGAATCAGCTAAATTTAAAATTTGGGAAAGTGCCGCTACATCAGGAATAGATTTATCCACAGTAGACCTTTCAGCATTATTTCCAGGAGTAGAAAAACCTCCAAAAGTGACCGCATTAGATGATTTTCTCTCTGGGTTTATAAATGGACGTTTGGATCTTTTAGTTGAGGATGATGTTAGTGTTCGCGAAATCAATTGCCAAGCAAATGGGCATCCATATTGTGAATTCCTTGCAGAATTAGATTAATATCAATAAATACCAATTAATTGTTATTTCTTTAAAATTCTGGATAGAAGAATAGAAGAACAAATACCACCCAGAAATCCAAAAAAATGTGCTATAACATTTGTATCATTACCAATGGTTATTAAGAAAAAAATTATCAGAAGATAAATAATTTTTCTCCGTTCATATTTTGATTTTTTTGGAATTGAGTAAAAAATAGCCCCTAATAGGGCAAATACGGCTCCTGATGCTCCTAAGGAGATAAAATCAATAGAAAAAAAGAGCCAGAAAATAGATGCACAATTACCAATAAATCCCCCAATTATGAATGTAATTATAACTTCCCAGCTGGATTTTATCTCCTCAAGCCTTATTCCAAAAATTATTAGAAAAAGAATATTCGATAATAAGTGAACTATATTTGCATGGATTAACATAGCAGTTATCAATCGAAAGAGCTCCCCTTGAAATATTAAGTTATTATTTTGTCCATACTTGGAAATAAAGCTAGGAGACTGAATAAATAAATTAAAAGGAAAGAAAATCATCCCTATTAAATATATAGATATTAAAACAAAGACTAATAGTAATGTTCCTATAAATGAAGGAACTTTATAGGAAAATCTATCAAAATAGGAGTATTTCTTCATATTATCACTCTATCCTTGGTTAATTGTCCTTTATATAAGGTTATTAAAGATAATACAGTTATGATAAACAGCCCAAGTAAAGCTGTCCCCGCTGAAATATAGATTAAGGGATTAAGAGGATCGGTTTTCCAAAACTTATTCATCCATAATAAGGTCCATACTATTTCCCCAATATAAAATAATATTAGGCCAAAAGAGATTCCCAGTATTGAATATAGATTTTTGCGGAATTCTATTAATACAAAAAGATTGATAGACAAGAAGGGGAATAAGAATGGTAGATAATGAGGATACAAAATCCTATTAGTTAATAAAAATAATGCAACAAATGGAAATACTGCATAAATCACTTTTGAATAATCTGTAAAGGTAATGGTTCGATAAAGTAACACGAAACATATTCCAAGGGCTAATAATTGAATGATAAAAGGGATTACAGTTTTTGAAAGTTCTTGGAAAAACAGATTGTAGAAAGACATGTTATTATCTAGTCGTGTGGTATGAACAAGAAATACATCGTAAATGTATTCTTTTGGTGTGAGTATAAGAAAGGGTAAAGACCCCAAAAGAAAAGTTGAGGCTGAAGTAAATCCTATTTTAACAACTCCTTTATCTTTTTCATGAAACATATATAAAATCAGAGGTATAATGTAAATTATTGTAGTTGGTTTTACTAAGAGACTTAATCCAAAGAAAAACCCACTTTTGAGATACTTTTTACTTTTAAAAAATAAAAATCCTAAAATGACCCAAAATAACATAAAATGTTCATGATATCCACCAAATATTACTCCCAAGGTTGATGGATTAAGTAGAAACCAATTCATTCCCCAAAGGGCAATTTTTTGCCTATTTGGAGAATCTCTAAGTATGTCCTTTAAAGTATAATAAACAAAAATCCCAATACTAATGCTAAAAGGAAGTAAAAATAGCTTAATAAGTTGCCATGAGACATTGTTTACTCCGATTAATACAATATAAAATGCAAGTGTATAAAGATAAAGAGGAGGATATTGAGGATTGGGGAGTAATCTATCATTAAATATTATATATCCTATATCTCTGTATAAAAGTCTCCCTTGAGCAATTAACTTAGCTGCTTCAAATTGTAAAACAAAATCAACTGGATTATAATAAATTAATCCTATAAAAAGATGAATAAAAATATTTACAACTATAGAGATATAGAAGTATTTATTTTCCCGTCTTAATAACTCTTTTACAAGATAACTATTACGCATAAAGGGAAATATTCCTTTCATTGCTAGATAAAATCTCCCAATTTGATGTTCAAGAGAGAAATATTGTATTTCTAAAATTTTTTCAAGAATTAATTCCAATGAAATTTAAAGATGTCATAAATTAAACTAATAAATTGAAGAAACTATAGCTAGTGAAAGAAATTTGTAATTCGCTGTAATTGTAATCCTAAGCTTTAAATGAATAAATTTGAATGCATGATTTGCTGAGGAAATCCCATTGCCAAAGAAAAAGCCCTCCTGCCCTCAAATGGCCTTTTTTATTGTCAATCATGGAATTCCTACAGTGAGCTTAGGTTTTCCTAGTGAACAGTCATCTTTGTTATTTGGAGGAATCTTAACTGCTATTACCCAATTAACGGAATCAGAGACAGGAATGGGCCAATTGGATGATATTCAAGCCCAAAATGGTCGGATATATCTCCAAAACATGGGACAAGATTCATTAGTAGGTTTTTTCGTTTGGAGTAAAACTGGTTTTCCACAGCAGATTAATCGTCAAATGAAAGTACTTGCCGGTGTTTTAGGTTCACGTTATCTATCTGAGTACTTATTCAATCCTGTTTTTCAAGAGATATTATTAATTGGTGCTTTACCTGAAAAATTTCAAGTATACTTAAGCTTTCAATCTATTTTTACTTGGCGTAAACAAATGAAAGAATCACCATTCAGATTAACAAATACACTTGAAGAGGAACTAGCCAAAATTGACGGAAGGCTATTTAATGATTTAGGATTGACCTTATCAGATTTAACATTTCCTGAAAAAATAGAAAATTCCATAGATCGTGCTGTTTGGTGGGCATTAGGATCTGCATTGAAGACTGACGTCTCTCCTCTAATAACAGCGAAAAATATAGACCAAATAATTCAGAATTTGAGATTCCGCATTAAAAAATTAATGGTACACGAAATAAAAGCTAGAGGACCTGCTCGTTTACTCAAAGATAGTCTTCGTGAGGTTAAATTTGAATGGCCACGATAGAAAGTATTACTGCGGGTAAATTACTTCTTGAATTTTTACGAAATTATAACGATGAACCATTTGGTGAGCAAGCACTTGTTATTACTAAACAGTTACTTGACATCGCATTTCCAGAAAAGTCACAACTCGATAAGTTAGATTTAACTGAATTGGAATCCTTATTAGCTGAAGCTGAAATTGAATCAAAAGTTCGAAAAACACCATTTTTCAATTCTTTAATAAAATTTGTCCAATCCAATCCTCCATCTACTATTCGGAATAAACAACCTAGTCTTCTTCAGAAAGAATTAATCCAACTTATTGAGTCTGATAAAGAATTTCCAAGTTTTGAAATTTCTAGAGCAACTTATGATCTTTCAGGTAATCCAGAATCAGCTTCTTTTGCTAGAACTCAACTTGAAGGTGCTCTAATAAGCACAACAGCATCATTATTCTGTTTTTTATTAATTGAAGAAGAAGGAAAGTCTGGAAAATTCTTTCATGATTTGGATCACAACATCCACGTAATTGCAAAACAAATGCATCGTGTTACTACATTAATTCGCTTTCTCAAAGAATTGAATCAATACTCCTGGAATTACACCCCTATTATTGGATGTTTACCATCCTTGGAAGAATTGAAGACTAAAGATATATGTAAATACCTTGAAGATAATTTTCAAACCTATCTTGAAAAATTTCAAGAAAAAATTTTGAATAATTTTCAAAAAAATTACAAAGAACATATTTTAATGATGATTGACTCTTCCTATGAAGAAATGACAAAAAATAGAGACAAATTACCAATTGATACTGATGAAGAGACTCTTCCTAATCTCCAGAAATTGAAATTAAAAACAATTAATGAATTGCAAAAAATTGAACAGAAATTAAAAAATGGAAAAAATATCAGTTCTAAGGAATTTGAATCAATCAAAAATTCTTTTTTGAAAAATTGTGAAAAAATTGAAAGATCAATTGAAAAAGAACTATCAAATTTTAATAGTCTAGTTGTGAGTAAGATAAATGAAGAACCTAAATGGCTTAAATATCACAAAAAAGGTGAAAATTGGGAATTACATTCTTCAGAAGAAATTATTAAGCTTCTTGACTCAAAACTAAAGATTTTAAATGCCTTTTCGATTGAAAAAAAAACTAAAGAAATAAAACAGGCAATTTCAATATTTGAGCAACTGGGTGGTATTCATTTTGCCATGGAAAATATAATTGCTCATGATTTTTATGAACGTTTACCATCTAGACTCCAAAAAACAATTGAATCACCAGCTAAACTAGTCAAGAACAAAGAAGTTAAGTATTTACAAGAAATCCGATATAATGAAGGATTGGAGGCTGTTCAAGCATATTTAATTCCTTATTCAGAAAAGATAATATCAAATCTCTTAACTATTGGATTAGAACACATCAAAAGTTTTTATATACTAGAATCTCCTCAAATTTCTATTGATGAAGAAAATATAAGATATCCTAAATATTTAGATTTATTAGACCTTCCTCGAGACTTTTTGGGAAATAAACCTCCGGAAACTTTCTTTGAAAGCGAAGATTTCACATTTCGTGTCCGTGAATCATCTTTTAACATTGGATTTAACTTAAACACCTTTGTTGGCAAAGGAAATGACTTATTTAGCTTATTAGTTTCCTCTGCTTCATTTGAAAATGCAGAAATTTATAAAAAAGCCACTAAGATTCTCGGAAAATTTACAGGATATGTTTATTCCACTGCATTAGGAAATATGAGGGTTTGTCCACCATCATTAAAAGCAGTGGATGATTTGTTCTTATGAATCAGTTTTCTCCATAAAGGTTTTTTATTGTAGCCCTCCAAATCATAAAGTCATCTGGAGATTCTGGAAAACTATTATATAAATCTCTGGCTTGACTCATCTTATTTAATACGGTTCTAAATTTCAATAATGTACCAAGAATTCTTCTTCCGCGCCATGCTCGTTGTAATAGTTTTAAAATCCCTTCTGATACTTGACCTGATGCATTTCCGTAGAGAAGTTCATCTCCTTCTACTATCTTTTTATGGAAGATATGATTGATAACCGAACTTGGTAAAGGAATGACAAAATCTTTCATTAATGCTAGGGGAGCGTTGACAGATGCAATTTTTGCCATAAATTCGACATTATATGGCCATAGACTTTTTATTGAAACGTCATCATACTCTAACGCATTAGTAATTGCTTTCCCGGCCATAGCTCCTGCTTGGATAGAAATTCCGATACCTCCACCATCTGTAGGCTTAACCTGAGTTCCAGCATCTCCAACAAGGACAAATCCATTCCAAACAAGATTATCTTGAGGTCGTCTAAGAGGAACTCGCCAAGCTCCTCCATGAATGACTTTTGAATTTCTATAGAGCTTTTCTTTTCGTTTTAAATATAAATTAAATTGTTGATGGGGATTTAATTGATTGATACGCATTACTCCTAGACCTGCATTCATAGAATTTGGACCTCGTGGAAACTCCCATAAATACCCTCCAGGACATAATTCCTGGTCAAATTTAATACGAATAAATCCAGGTGATTCGATCTCTGTTTCTAGATCACGAACTTCACGATAGCAATTACACACATCTTTGTCCTGTAGATTAATGTCCATAAAAGTCTTTTCGGGGTCTAATTTAGTACGTAAAACCGCTCCTATTCCAGATGCGTCTACAATAACCCTTGCTGTCATTTCATGTAGATTATTATCACTTCCTCTATATTTTACCCCAATAACTTGATCTTTTTGGATAATTGGTTCTTTAACCATAGAATTTTCATGAAATTCCGCCCCATAATTTATAGCGTCTTCAAGCATCCTCATCCCTAATTTAAATCGGTCGATCAAAACACCTGTTGTGTTTTCTTCGATTAATTCAAATTTTACTTTTTGATCTGGAGAAATTAACCATGCTCCTTTAACATATTGTCGTATTTCATCTCCATGTGGTGGTTTAATATTAATTACATCTTTAATTCGTCTAAAATGGTCTGTTGAAGTAGCATCCCCACACACCTTTATTCCAATTTTTTCTTTAGGTTTTCTATCCATGAGAGCAACTTTAAATCCTTTATTCGCTAATGCAGCACTTGTTACAGTCCCACCTGTTCCTGCTCCAACAACTATTATGTCATAATTAGTCATAAGGATCACCGATATTGTTTTTAATAATTATGAGAAGAATTTATTATAATGCTATAATTGTTTATTATAAGTAAATCCGAAATAATTTCTTAAAATTAGTCTGACTATTAAGTTATTTTGTCTAAGTTTCTAAATATACTAGATTGTGTCTGTTTACGTAGTTCCAATTCATGCTTAAGATAATCGATACTTTGTACGGTGTTAGGATCAACGTTATTCAGAATTGAAAGATAAATCGAGATATAATCTCCCATATAAGTTGCATAAATCAATTGATTAAGTAATTCTGATCCTTTAACATTCATTTCAACAATTTCTACTTTATTGCGAATCATTTCCTTAGATATTTCAAATCTGAGAGAGACATTAGGGTGTTCAGAGGGGAATCGTAGGATGAATATAATGAAAGGATTCTCTTCACTATAAGATTCCCATCCAACAATATGATTATGGTTAAACTCAGGAATCTCTTCAGAAAATGCCTGCATTTTCGAATTTTCATTAATTTGGCATTTTATTCTATTTCCAACGCATTTATAGGGAGACCAGATGACTGGAATTTTTTTATAGAGAGATTTAGCAATCGTTTTGGCAGGGTTATCAGAGGATGGAATATCTAGCTTACATTCTTCTCTAATTACCTTAATATTGTTCAGAATTTCTTTAATTACATTATTATCCAAATTATAAATATCAAAATCCCCTAAAATCTTTAAAAGCGGGAATAATAGAAGAGGAAAAGACGCACGCGGTTGCATACCTCCTGGAATTTTGAAATATGGAAGGTTATTCTTTGAAAAGAATTCAAGCAGCTTTCCTCCTGATGCTATACCAACAATCATAGTATTTTTTTGTAGGGCTTCAATCAAACAGGAAATTGTTTCCTCAGTATTACCTGAGTATGAAATAAGAATAGTTAAAGTTTGTTTATCAACAAATTCTGGAATTGAGTAATTTCTTCGTACTAAAATTGGGATATCAATTTTATTTTCTAAAAATGTCGTTAAATAGTCACCACTAACAGCAGATCCTCCCATTCCACAGATGAGAATATTTCTGACCTTATTTTGATAGTTGATAAGTTGATTTTGCATTTGGATTTGTTGAGGAATTTTAATATTCGTATTTAAAGCATCTTCAATGAAATCTGGCCATTTATACACAATATCTAACATTCCTTGGGGATCAAGACGTTTTATTAGCTTTATATTGTTCAGATCCATTATCCAAAACCTACGAAGGATTGTTTTGATAGAATAATACCTTGACTTTACATAATAGAATTATTTTATTTAGTTTAGATATTTTGTGAAGGATCTTGCGAGTGAAATAATAAACAAGTAAACTTCAGTTTTTCTTAATTTCTAGTAATCTTTTAGGATAATATCAAGATATTATTTACCTTATTTTTCTAGGTTTTTATTCATTGATTACATAATATGTTTATATTAGAAGATAGTCAATGGAATATATTTTACATTATTTGATCTTTGTCAAAAATTATTGTTCAGAGGATCATTTTATGGAACAAAATTACCTTCAAGTCGTTCAGTTTTTAGGTGAAAAAGGATATTTTGCTCGAACTGATGCTGAGAAGATTATACTGGAAGAATTAATTGAAAAAGGTTTTATTCAACGGAAAAAAGGAACAAAGAGTGTATATCAAATCACTACAGAGGGCCAAAATTATTTATCTCGAGAATTGAACCCTAATACCAAGATTACAGATGGTGAATTTCTAGAACTTATAAAAGCTGCTTATCATAGTTTACGAACTCCTATGAAACCCTTGGTTCGCATTCCTGAAGTTAAAAAAAAGTTAAATAATTTAAGAATACCAGATTCATATTTTAATTCTAAATTATTAAATTTACATGATAAGGGAGTTCTTACGCTCCATACTGCGTTATCTAAGAATTATGCAAAACAGGGAGGTATTGAATCTAACTCTGGGACTGGGATATATTATTATCTTATGTTTGAGGCGTAATAAAAATGACTCACGTTGCAAATCTAATGGTAGAAAATCCTTTTCATAATTTTACTGCTCGTGCAGACATCCCCGAGCTTTTTAACCTAAATCGACCCAATAAAGAAGCTCTTAATCAAGTCATCAGATTCCTTGATATTATTAGAAAGAAAAAAAGAGAGTCCGTAATTCTTCCAATAATTGCGGAGGCTGGTTTTGGTAAAACTCATTTTTATTGGGTTCTTCGTGAAACCATTAATGATGCATACGTAGTATATATTCCTGTTCCCAGTAATCCTAAGCGAATTTATTCCCATTTTTATTTTGAAACAGTAAAAGCTGGTGGAGCACCTCTTCTTGAATATATTGCAGATTTTTTGACAGGTAAATATTCAAAAGTAGAACATGCAGCAGTTGATTATTCTGGATTGGGAAATATTGTACTTGACGCTTTTTTCGCTTTAAAAAATCAAAAACAGTCTAAAATAGCATTGAAATGGTTAACTGGATTTGATTTAGATGAGGAAACAACCCAATTTAAACGTACAATTATGGATGATGAAGAACTTGCATTTGCTGCCCTTAAAATAATTTTAAAGATTATAGATAAGCCAATAATTTTCTTTGTTGATGAGCTTGAATCTTTATTTATTTCATTAGGACCAGAGGCCGAATTGCAATTTCTTGAGAATCTAAAAAAGATGTTCAATGAAGCCTCAAATTTTCTAATGTGTCTTTCGTGTTTAGCAACACTATGGGATAAGCTTCTAGATTTATCATCAAGTGCAGTTCAAGGCCGAATTGAACCTCCAGTTGTTTTAAAAAGGTTTACGAAAAAGGATATTGAACATTATTGTATTCATATGCTAGAAGAGTTCCATCATAAATTTGATGTCCACGCTTCTGAATCTAACAGTTTATGGCCA
>NZ_CDLCQJ010000038.1:0-6025 GCF_975850365.1 Candidatus Hodarchaeum mangrovi
TTACTTTTGATGTCTATGAAGGAGAAACACTAGGTTTAGTTGGAGAAAGTGGTTGTGGAAAAACAACTGCTGGAAGAATGTTACTTCATCTACTTGAACCCACATCTGGAAGTGTGGTTATTAACGACCAAGACATAACAAGATTGGGAAAAGATTATATTCGGATTAAAGCGGCCTATAGTGTTCTAGTAATCCTAATTGGCTTTTTATTTTTTACTTTTTCCTATTTGATACCATCTGGATTTCTTCCTATTGGTACGGGCAGTTTCCTTGACTCCGTTGTCGATAATGGATATGTTACACTTTCTGGAGCTTTCTTAGAGAACCCAGCTACTGCAGAAGTTGAATTAGTTAGTTTTGCGAGTTTAACGCGAAATTGGCCGGATCTATCTTTTATTGTTGCTATTTTGTTCTTATGGGTATTTGTTTTCACACTTACCGCACTAATAGGAGTTGGAATGTTTTTAACTTCTCCAATATATCATCTGTTGAATAAAAGACCACCTGATTTTCCAACGACAAAAACAGGAGTATATTTAGCTGTCTTTGGAGTCGTAAGTGAATGGATTTTGATGATTTCAGTAATAATAATTGGTGGACGTTCATACTTTCCTAATATAGAAATGCTTATCTTCACGCTACTCGGGACTGCCTTAATAATCATTGGAGGTATATTCTGGCTGAGAATTGATAAAAATGAACCAATGGACAAAAAAATGAGAAAATTCCGAAAATATATTCAATTAATATTCCAAGATCCATATTCATCTTTAAATCCAAGAATGACTGTTTTTGATATCATAAGTGAAGGTCTAGATCTGTATGGTTTAGCCACTAGCCAAACAGAAAAGGAGCAGAAAGTACTTGAACTAATGGATCTAGTAGGTTTGGCTCCATTCCATATTTATCGATATCCCCATGAATTTTCAGGAGGCCAACGTCAAAGAATTGGTATCGCTCGTGCACTTTCGGTAAATCCTCAAATAATTATAGCAGATGAACCTGTTTCAGCTTTAGATGTTTCAATTCGTGCACAGATACTAAATCTTTTGGATGATCTTCAGACCAGCTTAGGATTAACTTACATTATTGTAGCTCATGATTTAAGTGTTATTCGACATGTTTCAGATCGTGTTGCCGTAATGTATGTTGGTAAAATAATGGAAATTGCATCCACTGATGACCTATTCCAGCAAGCACTTCATCCATATACTGAGGCTTTAATGTCTGCTGTCCCTATCCCTGATCCTACAAGGAAAAAGGACAGAATAATTTTAAGGGGAGATGTACCAACACCTATTAATCCTCAACCAGGGTGTCGATTTAGAGATCGGTGTAATTATGCCAAAGATAAATGCAATCAGGAACCTCCACTTGAGGAATTAATTCCTGGGCATTGCGTTGCCTGTTGGTTCTCAAAAGATATATATTCTATAAGAGGAGTAGTTACCTAATTCTCCTCTTTTTTAATCCCAAGAGCAGCGCGCTACTATTTTAGGAGTAAGAATTTTTGTTTTTCCAATATGAGTCTGAATTTCCTACACCAACTATTGATTCGTGGCCCCTTAAATTAAAAATTTTACTTTTTTTAATTCTACTGAGAACCTTTAAAGTTTATTATTGGATAACACGTCAGATTTTCTTTTTGCTATACCCCCAAGAAGAGCATTTTATGGCAGATAAAGTAGGTACAGATTTAGGGTTATTAATAGGTACAATTCCAATATTCTTGTTTTTCTGGTTAAATCGAGAATATCTGAGTCAATATTTTATAACCTATAAGTTTTCCCCCAGATATATCATTATTATGGCAATTGGGAGTATTTTTATTCTTATTGCTACTCTATCCTATTCAATTGAGAATATCAATACTGTTATCATTTTCCCTATTCAGCTATGGCCTGAAAGATTATTTTTTCCCTTGTATTTAGGTTTAATTGAAGAGCTTGAATTTCGATCAATCTTTATAGTTCAAATTTATTATTTACTATTGAAAAAAGGTTCGTCCTCAATCCAAGCTCAAATTCAAAGCTTTCTAATAATTTCTCTATTCTTTGGTTTAATATATCATTTTAAATACTTCTTAATAGGTAATTTCATATTATATATCCTAGTTTTTCTATTGGGGTTATTAAATACTTATATTACCTTAAAAACCAGATCTATTATTCCTGCGATATTCTTCCATCTGTTATTTAATTTTTATTTTGCAATTTTCAATATTACATTATAAAGCCTATCAAAAAATTTTCCTTGAAATTAACTTGTTGAATTTCCTTTCTTGCCCTTATGTAAAAGTATAAAATATATGTGTAAAGATATAATTTTAGAGATAAATTTCTCATCTCAAATCGAATAGCAATAAAACCTCTAAAATCCATCGATTTTGGTAGAATAATAATGGAAGGAAAACACTCATTTTGGGATTGGCTTTCTGAAAGAACTAACATACCCTCAATTTCCAATACAAGTTATGAAAAACTTAATTTTCGAGTTAGTCTCCTAAGAAACATCCTTCAAATAATTGTTTTTTTTTCTTCCATTTTTTTACCTTGGTATCGTCTATACCGTCCTTATGGTCCAATTGTTATCGATGCAGGTCCATTACAAATGAGGGTTGAAGCTATAGCTTTTTTATTAGTTTCAATCATATTCTCGATAATAATTATTTTTCGTCTCCTTCAAACCAAAAAATTTAACCTCAGGCAGATTAGAATATTAGAATATAGTAATGTCTTCATAGTGTTTCTTCTTCTCTCAATTATTGCAAACCCTGTTTTCTTACCTGGATTAGGTGATCGTTATACTGATTTTATCAGTTTACATACCTTAAACTTTGCTGGTTATCAAGTAATTCCTATGTTAGGATATATTGCGGTATTGGTGGGAATGGCCTCAATAATTGGAGGCGTAATATATTCGATTTTTTCATAACTTTTAAGAATCATTATTGAAGACTCTTACTAGAGTTGATTAATTTGGTCTCGTCATCCAAAATTCTGCAATTTAAGGATCAATATCCTCTCAGTTTCTTTGGTTTAATTGGAGTAATACTACTATTTATTAGCAATTTCATTTTTAATTTTAGAGAGGGGCTTTATATGATTATTATTATAGCTACAATCATTATTGAAGTCCTTATTGGGTCAATATTTCTGCTATATAACACTGCTTCGTTAATGTTAGCTTTATTCTTTCCAGATACCTTGTCTAAACCTGAAAAAGAATGGATTCAAATTCAGATGAGAAAAAATGTAATTATTATTATAATTTGGTTGGTAACAGTTATTGGAACCTTTTTGATAATTGGATCCTTCTTTGGTTTGGGTGTTGTATCTTCCTTGTATCTATTATCGCTTATTATGCTATATCATTATGCTGGAAAAGAAGAAAATCCATTCTTAGAACGAAGATACGAGTTCTAGTAGATCTAACCAAATAAAACGATTTTATTTTGACTCCCTGAAGAAAGCTTCATCTTTAATAATTTTATAATGTTAAATTTCAGTTGTGAGAATATATTTTTCTTATTGCTTTCATTGCTAGAAAGACTTTTATTTTGTATAATAGTCATATAAAATCGGGAAGATCACGGGAAAATGAAGGTAGCATCTGAATTACCAGTTGAGGTTAAGCAATCAAAACTCCGATCTATGCCCCCAGCAACGATTACGATCCTCAAGGCTTTCAAACAAGGCCAAACCGTCACAACTAATGATTTAAAGGTTCTTACTGGTTATTCTACACGAACTATTCGATATTCCATCAGAACTCTTTTAGAGGAGGGTATTATCCAAAAACATATCAACTTAAAGAATATGAGAGTGGCTGAGTATAAACTGATACTTATAACAAAGCCAATTCAAGATGAAACAAAGTTTGAAAGGTTTTCTACCGAGAAATTAAAATCAACAATGGTAGGGATAAAAAACCCGAAATAAAGCTCATATATTGTTTTGAATTTTATACCAGGTAACAAAAACATCTGGGTGGATAATTTTGGAAGCTATACTAGAGCGTAATCCTCGATTTGAGATTATAAAAAAAATAGCATTTGGAATAACAGTTTCTATAGTAATTGTAATAATAGATATTGTACTTAATCGAAAAGAATTTTCATTCAGTGGAGTTGGATTAGTTTTATTTTTAACTGGGGGAATCTTTCTTGTTATAGGAGGATTCAGAGATATTTTAGAATCGATTGTAATACGTAAGGTTCGTGGACAAAATATATCAGATTATTTGAGCTCATCAAAAAGGGCTTATTTTTATGGTTTTGGTAAAGCTGGAGAAGATATTGTTGCCGGAGCTTTTCTAATCGTATTATCATTCATAACTGTGTTGTTCTAGAATTTTGAATAATACTAAAAAATAAGAGCAATTAAAATTAATCCAGCTGCAAAAATAAATAGTCCACCACAAAAGAAAAGAAAAATGTCTCTCAGTGGTAGATTAAACTGATCATAAATTGTTTTAACATTTCTATTTTTCAGAAAATTGCTTACAATTTCCATCTGTGATTGAAGTAAATCATTTACAACAAATCTTCTTATATCATTCTGAAAGAAATAAATAGAATATCGTTCTCCAAGCTTAATTATTTCTATACAGGTAATATCTGTATGTTGAATTGACCAACCTAAAATTTTAGGAGCCTCAAGTTTGTCTGATCGTGATAAACCCCGAATAGTTTCATATTCTCGTGAAACCGTGTCTGCAACAACTGTCTTGCGTACTTCAGTTCCATATAAAAGGGTTCTTTCAGTGGTCCAAATCAATTTCCCATTCATAATTTTTTGTGCATCATACATTGCATAAATCTCTTCTGTATAAAACATCACATTCTCACTAAGGGAGGGCAAGGGGTCGTCTTGACCATTCCATAAGAAATTTTCTTGATTTGTTCTAAAATTTTCAAGATCAGCAATAATTGCCTTTGGTAATGGTGAATTATTGATAAAAGACATTTATTAGCACATCGTAAAAAAGAATAAGATTTAAAAAAAGGATTGAAAAATAAAACCATTAAAGGTCTTATTTTCAATTTTTAAAGGGATTTAAAAATTGGTTATTCTTTTCTTTTTCGCAAAAGAGCTCCAAATACTACTAACGTGATCATGATAATAGTAGCTTCAAAACCTGGAGTACTCTTGGCTTTACCCCAATCTCCTTCTGCATAGACGTCTTTCATATCACCATCGAATGTGATAACGAGTTCATCAAGGCCAGAGACAATACCAAATGTATTATTCGCTATTGGAGTTTCTGGATCAGCAGGATTTCCAGCAGAGGGGTATTTGAGGGATGTGACAAATCCTGTAACAGCATCATATTCAATGTCAAATGCATAATGTTGTGTGGGGTAACCACCACTGATTTCACCTTTAATTGTTTCCCCTTTAGTTCCGTTTTCCCCAGTGTTTAGTAAAGTAGCACCATGGGTTCCAATAGTCCAGCGACGATCGAAGGTTGATGCCCCAGTCGGTAAACCGAAGCTATTTATCCATAGTCGTTCTAAAGAATTAAGACCTGCTTCAAGTACATTAAGACCTGTGGGATCATTACGGACGTACACAGGAAATTGTAAGAAGTTGAAAGTGGTTTCACCTGCTGTGAAATTCATTTTATGAGTTCCAACGGTCGTTTCTATTCCTGTATAGATAACTGGGCCGAGAGTTGGTATTGCAGTTGCTTCATTGGGAGCTGCGGTCCATTTCAGAGTGATATTTTCACCCTGTTTCAAAGTAACATTATTAGCCCAGCCCCAGTTCCATGTAGTTGCACCAGATGCGTTAACCGTGTCAATATTCCATGAATAAACAGCATCTTTCTTGACTGCTGCATGCCATTTGACAGATACCACTGTAACAGCACCAGAGGCTGGTATGCTTTGTAACAGAATAACAAGAGTCAAGAGGCTGACTCCAAATAAAATCTTCTTATTCATATTAAGATATCCTCCAATTCTATTAATAGAATCTTAATGAAGAAGCTAATTATAGAATAGTTTGGTTTCCATAATAAA
>NZ_CDLCQJ010000039.1:0-6912 GCF_975850365.1 Candidatus Hodarchaeum mangrovi
ATTGATTCCTCAGCATTGGTAATTCCAACATATTCTTCGCTAATCTTTTCCAGATTGATATCAAATGTAACTGGTAATTTTATTAGTTCAATTTGAGCTTTATTTATCAAAATTGCTGAAAATGATTTACCAATTGTGCCATTCGCATAAAATCCCAATTTATTTTCGTCATAGATCCGATGATTATGCCCCACAATGATTATTTGATTCATTAGGGTATTATCTGTCTTAAATTTAGTAATATATTGATCGAGAGGAGGATTATAGCTACGCCAAAAATCTTGGTCGCCATGTGCAATCCAAATGTTTTCGTCTTGGTAATAATCACCAATAAAATATATCCCAAATTCTCGTTCTAGTTTTAAACGAAACTTATCCCAAAATTCTTCTGGGTCATGATTCCCTGAAATTATGTGAATTCTTTGATCCCCAAGAGAATTCTGGATTTGAGACAATTCATCAAGGATGGAAATCCCCTTTTTGTCAGCTTCAGAGAGTTCATTAACACAATCAATATTGAAAACATCTCCCGCAATTAAAATTGATTTAACTCGATGTGTCTCACATGTCTTCTTGATTTCTTCCAAACATAATTTAGCTAATTTATTATTAAGTCCCCAGTGAAGATCCGAAAAGACCAGAAGGGGGTATACAATTTTATATTCAGTCCCAACTGATTCTTGAGGTTCTAATTTTTGTAAAATACCATTGTATACATCTTTTATAATAGCTTTGAGTTCCTCATTAATAAATTCCACCATATTAATAGGCATTTCTCTTGTTAGCTTATATTTCATATCTGCAAAACAATTATATCCTTGAATAAGCTTATTTCCTTGTTTTTCCGAGATTAAATTTTGTTCGATGGCAATTTTAAGGCGGTCACTAGTTGAAGTAGTAAAAGTAGTCTCACTGAGGATCGCTAAAATAGTACTAATATCCTGTAAAGCTGTAAGAACAGAATATGTCTTAAATATTGAATCATAGAGGAAAGGTTGACAAATACGTAAATTTTCCCCTAAAGCATTACTTTCATCCTTGAGGGATTCTGTGATACGAAGAAGAATCGGAATTATATCAGGAAGTGCTTTTTTGGTAATTTTTGTAATTTCCTCTCGTAGAACTTGCCCTTTTCCAATAGGTTTCTCATATATCGGAACCATATTTATTATTGATTTGTAGATAGACCAGCAATATTTTCTAATACCATCTTTACGGTCTTCGTCAGAGATAGGGGTGTTTCGAAGGGATTGGATAGAAGAAAGCATTTTTTCCAGTTCTTTTTTCTGATTTTGTTCTAAGAAACCTTCATCTCCATAAAGAAAAGCCTTTAGGATGTTTGTTATTGACTCTTCATGGAAATTAAGATTCACCAGATTTTCTAATTTACATAATTCGAGATTAGGAACATGCTGCAGAACTTGGTCAAGAGCCTCACCTACCTGCAAAAATTGCTTTTCACTCCCCTCATGAATCAATAGCATATCTAAGTCTGATGTGTCTGAATATTCTCCTCTCCCATACCCGCCACAGATTCCAATGATGAAATTACTAGGGATGCCTACCATCCTTTTCTCTTCCTTATTAACCTGAAGGATTTTGTTAAAAACCTCAATTTTCTCTACCAATAGTACAGAACTCTCAAGAAGAAGATTAATGCGCGAAAGAACAGTGGATGGGGTTCTTTCATTCCATATTGATCCTAAATATGCTCTAATTTGATTCATATCCCAAGTGAGTTTGCTTGCCTTTGATAATTCCCGATATGACAAAAAATGTTCTATACGTGGTGGAATGGCATGGGGTGTGGTTTGGTAGGTAAATTCAGTAATTTTTTTTATAGAATTCATAAACTCAGGGAGAATAGAGGATTTCTTATTCATAGGTCCTTTGACGATTAGGAGTTCTTCAAACTCTGATATTTCAGGGGTCGATTTCAAGATAAGGATACTGTCTTCTAATTTGATATCTTTACACTTTTCAAATAGATCCCAATAACCTGATTTAATCATCTTATTTTCTACTAAATTATTGAAAAGGTCGATTGAGGATTTAATGATTTGATGTTTGGTAAAACGATCCTTATTCCAGATCCGTTCTTTGGATATTGACTCGAGGTCTACCCAATCGTCATTTAAAAAGAAAATTCCTTTTTTAAATAGGAGGTCTTCTGGAAGATAGAAGACATTTCCTGCGTGTGTCAATACTAGGCTGATGGCTGGAGTCTGTACATGTTTAAGATCTTCAAATGACGTAATCTTCTGTAAATAGCTTTGTTCGCTTAAATAAAATCGTAAGGTTTTAATTGCACCGTTGAAATCCATAATTAGCCCTCCACCATCTGTTTTAAGCCTAATAAAATTATCCAATCTGACCTATCTGTTAAAATTGATACTTCCTTTGGCTTATAATTAAGATCTCTCAGTGTTTCAAAAGCCTCCATTCGTATGAAAGTAGATTCTTCTTGATCTTTGAATATATTAAAGAGTAAATCAAGACTTTTTTCGTCAATACTGTGTTTTCCAAGGGCTTCTAGTGCAGCCTGTCTCATACGTTCATCATTCGATTTATCAATAGCAAAATTAAGCAAAAATTTGGTGACTTCAGGATCGAGATATGTTTGCATATTCCGTAACGCAATAATTTTGATTTTTATGGCAATATCATCATTTATTGCCATCTGAAGCAATAAATCTTTTTCTGTTCCTTGTCTTGCGATAAAATCTATAACCGATCGCTTAATTGGATCAGGAAGCCTAATGAAATCATTGAAAGTATTGTATAATTGAGGTAATTTACTTGTAAACCATGCTAGTGAATCAATTGCTCTTCCTCTTAAAAATTGGTTGTCCTGTTCATTTTCAGCAACCGATTTAAGGAAAGGTACTAGTTTACTTCCCACCCTGCTAATGAGAATGCGAAGTGCCAGTTCACGGAGTTGGAAATCTTGATTTGAGTCCTCAAAAATCTTGAAGAATTTTTTTACAATCGGATCCATTGAGATTATAGGGTTAATAGCTGAAATACCAGAATCAGGAAATTGATTGATAATTTTCTTTCGTAAAAGCTGAATGGGTTCTTTAAGTTTGTATTCGGGGATTCCTCTTCCATATGCTTGTATAGATATTTTTCCTCTGTCTAAAGATTGTGCTTCAAAGGAAATATTTGGATATTTTTGACGAAATTCTTCTAATAATCCTGTGTCTAATTGTAATTCGTCAATTTCTTCTGCTTCAAAGCCAATTCTAGCTGAAAAGTGATATTGTAAGTAGTTAAGACATACCCACTTAATAGAGGCATGTTCATAGGGATGGTCAAGGATATCGGAGATTAATCGGTTGATCTTCTCTTCCTTGAGATTGAGGGGCAAATTTTGGATGATTTTAGATCTTTCTTCTTTGGATAATTTCCGATTGAACAATTTTTTCCATTCTTCATGCCTTTGATAGCTGGCAATATTCCCATATACTGGTTCTTCGTTTACAGTCGAAAATTTAATCCCTGGATGGTTTTTTATGAGGTCTATAAGTTTAACCACATCGTAAAAATCAATAGAAGCATCAAATCCTTTTTCTCTAATCTCTTGTTTAGTTAACATCTCCTCAGAATCATCAACAATCTTCAAAAATGTAAAAATACTATCAATAACTAGATTCTCTGAAAATTTTTGTTTGATATTGTAATATCTGAATGTACATCGTTTATATCCCTCTGCAATTGTCTCTTCTCGCTCAAATCTCACCCAGTTAGTAATATTATCAGCCATAATAGAATCATATTCACACATAATAAAACCTAGATCTTCACGTTTGAACTGTTTGAAGACTTCATGATAGAAACATCGATTGATATCAAATGCAAATTCCTTTTCAGTAACGTTAATTTCCTTTACTTGAAAATATTCATTATCATAGATTCTTTGATTACCTTTTCGAGCAGCTTCCACAAAAATAGTCCATGGATCCTTAGAAGAAGCCATGTACCGTCGTTGGGGTTCTAAAACTAATTCTTCAAGCATAATTTTATAGATAGCTAATACGAGCCTTAGAATAATGGTGGTATCCTTTTTTCCTTCCTCTCCAGGGAGTGATTCCTCAAGAGCTATAACAAAAATAGGATTAATACCATGAAAAAGCTGAGTTTCGTTAAAAGATTCTTTAAGAGTTTCATAAAGCTCTCGAAAACGAGTTGCAAACGAGGATAAGATCGTATCAGCTTCCTCTAGGTCAAAGGCCTTTTTAAGCTCGTTTGAAGTTAATAATACAAAATAATCAAACATTTGGTCCAGACTTGACATACAATCCACACATTAATACTTGAAGATTCATCACAAAAAGATAAAAGTATACATAAATATATACATTTATATATGGATAAAATATGATAATGTACTAATGACAATAAATAGGAATAGAGCACCTCGTTCAATGCTTGATCGTGCCCAAGCAATATTCAAAATCATCAATGATATAGATAGTCCATTTGCCAAAACGAAATTGACAAAAGCTAAAATAAGTCCAAAGGCCGCAGAAAATTGGTTAGACCTGATAGTATTTATTCAAAATCAACCTAAGATTAGGGTTACAAAAACAGAAAGAAATACTTTTGTTGAGAAAGTAGGAGGCAAGTTCTCCCAAATGAGTTTGAATTTCTTTTTAGATGAGAACCAACCAATTGAAAAAAGACTTCAAAGTTTGGAAGCTTATGCACAATCGATTTTTGTACAACAGCGGTTAGCAAAACGAGATTAAAAATGCTTTTTTTTAAGATTATCTAAAATATTATCTTATTTAGGAAATAAATGGGTCTAAATATGATGGTACTGATTAATCAGCATATATTCTCCTTTTTTTTGTTACAATAAAAATGATTTTATAGGAGAAATTCGATGTGCAATAAGATATAAGTTTTTCAGGAGAATAATCCAAATGAATATAGAGCAAAAAGTGCTTCTTGTATTTTCTTGGTTCTGCATTCTCCTCTCCATTAGCATTTTAGTCTCTTTAATCGCCGCGAATTCGCAAAATATAGCAGTAATTTCCTTCATACGTACAATGCATGGTAATACTACAGGTAACTTCGGTGAAAATGGACGTGCAAGTTTTTCTTTCTATGGTGGGGGACTTTCGGCTTGGAATGACACCGCAATGGTCCCAGTAAAGTATGAGTATAGTTTCTATGATTCTACTGTCAATCGTAGTGCTTATTATTGGCTAGCATTTGTTGTTGAGTTTATTAACCCAGAAGGAGAAGTTATCTTCAATGCTACTCGAAAAATCTTTACTTATCAGAATACAGGTTATGAATTTTTTGATCAATTTGAAACAGATTTAAACTGGTATCTTCCAACTGAAATGAGTGAAATCTCTAATGGTGAGGTATGGCATGGCATTGCGTATATGATTGGTAAAGTGACCTATGATCAACTTATATATAGTAATAGCAGCAATTTTTGGGATATTACATATACCACTTCTAACTTTTCTCACTCTAGTGTTTTAACCGTTCTTCCCATAATTCTAGCATTGAATACACTAATTATATTTTCACGCAAAAAAACATCCAAATAACTTTTCAACCATACACTTCTCTCTTTTTTTTATTCTGTTCCCTGACTCTCGTTATCTTTTCCCTTGGATTTCTTAAAAAAATTATTTAGTTTGAGAAGTATTGAAACAGCAATTTTACCTAGTGTCTAATTAGATATTTTTAAATCATTAAAAAATCACTCCTATTTACAAAACTGGAGATTTTCTTCATGGAAACCAAGTTGGTTCATTCCTATAGTGCTTTAATTCTTGCTGGAGTAGCATTTGGTACAGTTCCTATTTTCTCTGCTATTTTACGAGATTTACAAGTCTCTAGTATTGAACAAAGCTTCATGCGTCTGTTAATTGGATTTATTGCAGGTGGATTTCTAATATGTAAATATATATGGGATTCTCCTGAGAATGTTGGTCTTAGTGGAAGATTTTTACACCAAAAATCTTATATTATTCAAGGATTTCTATTATCCTCAGCATTAAATTGCTATTTAGCTTCAATTGCTCTAAACACGCCAATTGGAACAGCTGCTTTTTTAATTCAGATACACCCTTTAGTCACTTTTTTTCTGGGATATTTTCTATTAAATGAAAAAATAAATAAGAATAAAGTTCTTGCATTATTCTTTGCCCTTTTAGGAGTGATAATTCTTACAAAACCATGGGAGTATTCTCTTTTCATTAACTCTTTTCCAGGAGTCGTTTTAGCTGGCATCTCAGGATTATCATATGGGCTTTATTTAATTATGGGAAAATTAGTTCAAGACCAAAGATCGATGATACCTCAATCCATTTCTTTTGGATGGATTTTAATCTGGGGATTCATTATGTGGTTTCCTTTTCTAATTTTTTCAAAGACTTTTCTAACAGCTCCTCAAATTAATTTTTTCAATATATGGACGTATTTTAATCCTTTACATCTTACATTTGGTATTTGTCTTGGTGTAATCGGGAATGTTATTCCTTTTGGATTAATTATAGTGGCAATAAAACATGTTTCATCATTCAAAGCATCAGTTTTTTTACTAATTGAACCACTAGCAGCAATTATTCTCGCAACAATGGTTCTTCAGGAACCGATTTCAGTTTGGTATCTCTTAGGAGGATTTTTCATTCTAATAGCTTCTTTCCTAATGTTAAAGCCTTATGTTTCTCCTCCATTAACAAAATCAAAGGAAATTATTCTTGAATTACCTTGACCAACCAAATGAACTGAAAAATTTTTTCATATATTTTTTATTATAAGACAATCAATTATAATTGTATGAATATGGACTTTATTAACCAAAACATAATAAAAAAGAATTATAATTTGTTTATAATTCCAGGTGACCATCAGTGAAGATTCTTTACTCAAAAGAAGAAATTA
>NZ_CDLCQJ010000040.1:0-23560 GCF_975850365.1 Candidatus Hodarchaeum mangrovi
ATGTATTGATGGTAATAAATAATACATTTGAGAGGATGAGTAATGCCTAGAAAAGGAAAAGGAGTAAGACGAATAATTAAAGAAGAAAAACGTTATTATGAAAAAAAGAAGCAAAGTAGGAAGATGAATAAACTCGGTTTCCTGGAATATGAAGAATTAGACGACTATGATTTAGATATGGAATGAATATTGAATTTAGATTCTTCAATCATTATACAAATTCTATATAAAAAAAAAGGGGGGGGAGAGGAATTTTAATAAGAGATTTCTCTCTTATCAAAGAGATATAATGCACTGATTAAAAAAACGAATCCAACTGCGACGACAATAACCACTTCAACCAAAGGAAGCATTCCAGCTTCTAGAATCCCTGGAATTTTAAAGTGATTGAAAAGAGATAAGAATTGAAGGTCGGACAATCCAAGTAATCCTCCCATACTGTCTAAGAAATAGCTGCCTATAATGACTGCTCCAGCTGCTGCTAGAGATCGATTAGAATCAAGAAAAACTGTTACACAAAGTAATGCAATACTTCCTAATCCGAATAGTAATAACCAGTATCCGAACGCATAATTAATAATTAAAACTGCATCATAGGTTTCTCCTAATATTACAGCTGTACCAATCATTGAAGAAACCATGAATAGTGGAAATAAAAGGTTATAGGTTAGATAAACACCGAATTTTTCTAAAAGATACCTCCATCGGGGAATGGGATAGCTTAATACTATGTCTAAACTTTTCTCATCAGCTTCCGAACTTAAGAGTTTAACAGGAACAAAAATAGAAACAAATAAGCCAATTAAATTCATTGTACCTCCAGCATACATAAATAAGGCTGCTTGAAAATTCAATCCTAATCCTTCAAGACCCATATCTCCAATAATAGCTTTGTAGATTGGATTATCCATTTCTGCAAGTCTATCAAGAATTAAATCCTGCAATGAGGGCCAACTCATAGCAATTGTAATAACAAAACCAGCTACAAAGAGAGGGGGGATTAATCCCATAAGATAAGATTTTTTAAGATTTTTTAAGTATATGTGTACCATTAATCGTCACCTCTAAGCATAAAATTGAAGAAATATCTCTTCGAGTGTAGCATCTTCAAGTCGAAGCCGTTTTACTGGATATTGTGTCAGCAATTTTAATAAATCTTTCACATCTTCCTGAATCTTTAATGAAAAACTATTTCCATTTATTTGTTCAACTGAGATAACAGAATTTATTGCTTTAAATTCATCAATAGTTGGTAAATTATCACCATTTTCAAATTGTACAATACACTTCTGTAAAAATTTTGTTTTCAAATCCTCAACCTTCTCTACTAGGATCATTTTACCTTCTTTAATAATACCGACACGATCACAGACTTGTTGAACCTCCGCTAAATCGTGGGAACTCAAAAAAATCGTGATTTTTTCTTCACGACTTAATTTTTTGATGATTCTGTGAAAATTTGCCGTCATCAGAGGATCTAATCCTCCTGTAGGTTCATCTAAGATTAAAAGATCTGGTTTCGAAGCTAATGCTGCAATAAGACCAACTTGTCTACGATTACCAGTAGAAAGGTTTCTAATTTTCTTATGTAAATTTACACGAAAATTTTTCTTTAACTCAGCAAAAAATTCTTTGTTTACAGGCCGGAATTTACTGAAATATTCAATCAGTTCTTCACCAGTAAAATTCTTAAATAACGCCATATCACCAGGAACATATCCGAGTCTATTACGAATCTCGATCCGATCTTTTCGGTGATCAAGACCAAAGATTGTGACTTTTCCGCTTTTTATTTTCAGATAATCAAGTATAGCTCGCATTGTAGTAGTTTTTCCAGCTCCATTTGGCCCTAGAAATCCAAAAATTTCTCCCTTAACTACTGTGAAACTCACATCTTGCGCTCCAGTTACTTGATCACCTAATAACTTTCTACCTCCAAGCACTAACTCACGCCCATAGATTTTAGTGAGGTTAGAAACTTGAAGAATCGAATCCGTTGACATTTTTTCGTTTCTCCGATCAATTTCGGTTTTTGCGTAATTGTTGCAAACTATATGAAATTATTTTTATTAACTATAAAAACTTGTTGAAAATGACAAAAACTACAAAAAAATAAAAAAATACAAAAAGTTTTTAATATTACCTTTGCTCTTCAAATCAAAAGGGAACATCAAAATGGTTGAATTAGATCCATTCATTCAATTGAAAATAGATTATGTGCAGTTCATGATGCAGATTTATAAGCTAATGGCCTATGATGAAACCACAATTGGAATCTTATTTTCCTTAATGTTAGAAAATTATTTGACAGTAGATGAGTTGGAGACTTTAACAGGATTTACAAAACCAACAATAATTAAAGCTGTTACACGTATTTCAAATATATATGACGAAACTCCCATTCTTCAAACAAAGAAACCAATCTCAAGAAAGAAATACTATTACTGTCCTCTCTCTTTAGAATTATATCTTAAACAAAGTTTCCTATCTTTCACTGAAGCAACGGATATAAACCTCTCTGAATTTATTTCCCGAATAAAATCTTTGTCTCCTAAAACACCTGACATCATTCATATTGAGAGTGTATTATCGTATCTACAAACCGCAATTTTCTATTATAGATATATGATGAAAGCAGCAGGTGATTATCTAGACAAGTTATTGGATGACCCACAGATATCAATTGATTTCTTAGCAGTTTTAGATAATATTAAGCCTCCATTAATTGAGCCTGTTCTTATTAACAAAGATGAAACAATCCTTAATATTAAACAAGGTTTTATCCAGAAGATGGTAGAAACTGCTCAAGACCTCATTGTAGGAAATGAGGATTCTATTAAAGTTTTTCTAGCATTATTTCTAGAAGCTGAACCAGTAACTCAAGATAAAATCATAAAAGTTACTAAAGTGAATCGTACCCAAGTATCACAAACATTAACAATGATGGAAGAACTTAAAGTTCTCCAAGTAATAAGAAAAGAAGGAGATCGAAAAAAATATTATAAGAGTGCATCACGAATCGAAGATTACGGAACGGGGAAACTTAGTCGAGTTCAAGGATATTATAGCCAAATTCAAAGGATGATGGAACAAAAATTTATCCCTGATTTAGAAAAGATCAAACAATTAACTGAAAAAGACAAGAAAGAAGCAACTAGATTGCGAAAATTCTTTGAAAGTAATATTTATTATTATGGTATCTTTATTAAATTCTCAACCAATTTGCATGAATCTATTGGAAAAAAAATGAGAGAAATTATTGGAAATAATGGGAATGACAATCATTAGATGAGCATAATGTGATACCCTGTTTTGAACCATTCTTCTAAGGGGGGATGACCAAACATCCGTCCATCTAAGGGCAAACCTTGTCGTTTAGCGGACTCAAGAGCATTCATACTCTTAGCACAGACCTCGCATACAGCAAAAACTAGATTTTGACTTTTCAACCGCTCAAATTTTTCATATTGTTTTTCTTCAAACTCTAAAATCAGTTTACATGCTTCGCTTTCAAATATCAAACCCACATCATATCCTTTCTCGGCTAAATCAAACACATTCAATAAAATATGTGTAAAAATCCCTTTATTATTAGTAAATAATACAAACAGTTGCTTGTTCATTATCTCACCTTATTTAGTACCAGTTGTGAAATTTACTTTTTCAATTAGCATAGCTGGAGCAAATGTAGGAACATTTACTTCCCACCATTTGATTTGTCGATTTTTATTTTGAATCGCAATTATATTTTTCATTAGATTGGGGAAAGTATCTGAAATCCTGAGCTCACGTAATGGCTTTTTTATCTCTCCATTTTCAATTAAAAACATCCCATCCCTAGGTATTGTACTAAAAACACCCTCAGCCGCATTGGTTGTACGGGTGTACCAATTCGATGTCACATAAATAGTTGGTTCTTTACATTCTTGTACTAATTCCTCAAAGGAATACGTACCAGGAGAAATAACTACGTTACTATTTTGTGGATTCACTAACCCCGCATTTGAAGTCGTCGTGGTCCCCACCTTTTTTGCAGTTGTAGTATTGTGAATCAGATTTTTTAAAACACCATTTTCAAAAATTACTGTTTTTTGAGTTGGAGCTCCTTCATCATCAGCTTTACGACTCCTTAAACCATCTGGGATTGTTGCATCATCAAATGCAGTAAAATTATCGTTTGATAATTTTTCACCTATTTTATCACGTAGCCAAGATTGACCAATCTCGATTGAAAATGGATTTGCATTACGAACAGTTTGTGCAACTATATCAGCTACTACAGTTGGAGAAAATAGTGCATTATAAACTCCTGCTTGGGCAGGTTTTCCTCCAATCGCCATTTTAGCAATTTCCCCAGCAGTTTTTCCCGCCTGCTCTGTATTTAATGAATTCAACATTCTACCTACAGATAATCCTTGGCCAGATTCGGTTGGAGATACAAACGATCGAATTAAGAATTCAAATTTTGAGGTGATATCTTTCAATTCTACCCCATGATTTGAGAGAACATACCCTGACTCATAACCCCATTGAAGGACACCTGCGGAATGTTTTGCTCCCACCTCAATTGCTGCATTTAACCCACCTTCAACTTTATCAATAGCTATATCTGAAAAATCTTTCATTTTTGTATCACAGATACTTGGAACAGGATTATAAGAAAATGGGCCTTCAGCAATACCACCATGGTCTTGTTTAGGAGGTAATGCTTTACCAAACGCAATCAATTCATTCAATGCTTTATAAACTGCATCTAACGAAGAAACATCTGATAAAAAGGTAATCGCGATCTTTTTGTCCTTAACATAATAAACACTGAGCCCAAGATTAGCCCATCTTTTGCTAACAATTATATTATTTCTGGAGAAACGAAGTTGAAAATTCACTGCATCCCCACCATAGACCAAAAGATCTTCAGGATTTGTTTTTTCAAGAAAAACTAAAGTTTTTTCAACAATTGTATGAAGGGAATTATTTTCTCTTAAAGCCATTTTTTTCACCTAAAGTCTGATATTGCGAATACGAGTAGCTGTAGCTCCTCCATGCCAAACTGGAGCACCTTGCATCGGATCTCCTTTTCCGCAAGTGGCAGCATCAAATTCTAATTCTTTAGTAGCAGCATCAATTGCATTAAAAAGGTCGGGTGTAGTTGTTTCGAGGACAGGACGTCGAATCAACTGATTTGTGAGTTCTCCATCATTAATGAGATACGCCTCACGCCCTACATATTTACTCTGATATCTCAGATCATCTATATTCCATTCTGTGAAATTCTTCATATAGATCCCCAATTGAATACCTTCCAGGATCTCATCAAACTCATAATCTCCATTGGCAATATATGTATTTGCCATCCGTGGAATAGGTTCACGATTATAGCCTGATGACCTTGCAGCACCTGTTGAATGAGTTCCTAAATACCCAGCAGATTCTCTATTATGAAGCATTTCATTAAAGATTCCATTTTTTATTAAGTATCGAGGCCTTGCTGGGATACCTTCCGCATCATAAAGATACCAACCATATGAACCAGAAATCGTTGGATCATCAATAACAGTAACGTAATCAGAACCAATTCTCTCACCTAATTTTTCTACATTCAGATATGATTCTCCTGCTTGAGCTGCTTCACGACCTAAAATTCGATCAGCTTCAGATGGATGCCCACAGTTCTCGTGTGCTATTACTCCAGCTACATTAGGTCCCACAACAAAGTCAACAATTCCCTTTGGTGGTTCTATAGCAGAGGAAGCTACTTTAGACAGAACTTCAGCCTCATTCTTTAAAAAATTAATTAAATCCCATTTTTTAATCCATTCATATCCCCCTGTTGCTCCCTTTGAATAATATGCTTGCTCCATAGCACCTTTACTTTGATCAACTGCAGTTAACAAAGAAAAAAAGTTCATTCGTGCTTGATACGCTTCTATTTTAGCTCCATCAGAATTAACATAATAGCTAGTTAGTTCTCCATCTATCAAAAATACTATTCTAAATGGTATGGGTAGTGTAGATAGGTTTTTATCGATTTCAAAGAGTGTTGCCATTTTTTCTTCAGGACTTTTATCAGCTGGAGATTCCTTAACCTCTGCGGAATATTTCGCTTGATGTGCTTTTTCCTCTGAAAAAGTTATTGGATATTTTCTTAATCTTGCACTAGCCCGAGCTAATTTTATTGCTTCTTTTACCGCATCATCAATGGTTTTTCTCTCAAAACTATTGAATGATGCAAAACCCATTGCTCCATCGACAAGGACCCGGATCCCTGTACCAAATGATCTCCCAAATCCTCCTATTTCTGGAACACCATTTTTTAAAATAAATTGGTTATTCAGTGACTTCTCAAAACGAGCTTCAGCAAACGAAGCTCCCATTTGTTGTGCTAGATCAATAACATATTCAGTTGATTCTTTTCCATCCATTGATGAGTCTCCTAAACAAATACTGATTAAGTACTCATCCTTAGAGATGAAAATTAAAATTGTTTTGATACTGGTTCATTGAAAAAATCTATAATTGTAGGGATTCATTAGATAATAAATTCACTATAAAATCTGACTTATACCTTAGTCAGATTATTCAGAAAAAACAACTAATGCCAATTCCATCGCATATTCTTTAGTTCTTGAGGAGTTATCTTTGGTTCTATCCCATATTTCTTTTCAAGATAAGTCATTTTCTCTGGATATGACTTTAGAACGATTTTTTCTTTCTCAGATTGTTCTTGTGACATATATTTCATTAGAGTTAATTCTGATTTTAATATTTAGAAGAGAGAGATAATCGAAAATGAGGTATCATGAATTTTTAGAGAAATTATTCATAAAGTAAATCGCTAGTTTCATATAAAGAACGGAGTAATTCTCCAGTTGTTGTGTTATAGATATATGCGTAGACTTTGATTTCTAAAGGAACAAATAAAGGATGTCGAGAAATAGTTTTTGCAGTTTTCTGTACCTGCTTTCTAACATCTATAAACCCTCGGAAAGCAGCAGGAACATTAGGTGCATTTAAAAAGGGTAAAATCTCTTGAACCGTTCTTCCAGTTTTTTCGGATATTTTTGCTATTAAATTATTCATTTGTGTAGGATCCATACATCCTCCACATTGAGTATGGCCCACAACTATGATAATGCGTACATCTAACTCATAAATGGCAATGAGTAAAGATCGTAGGCTATCCTCGGTTAATAATGCCCCCGCATTGCGGATGATAATGACTTCTCCAGGTTCTTCCACTCCAAAAACAGAAGAGATAATACGACAGTCCATACAAGTTAAAATTGCAGTTTTTATCTTTGGTTTTCCTGTTAAATCTTTATAAGTAAAGAGATAATGCAATTTTTGCCATTTTTTCATACGTTCTTCTATATCTAACATATTTATCCATCACACAAGATTGTTATTCATTCAGTACAACGGAAGAATATAAAGAAGTATTTTTTTCTTTAACAAGCTTGTTTATATCTAAATCTACGGAATCATCCATTAAGAAAGTAAACTTTTGACGTTTGAAAAAAGTGCTAGCTTGACTCTAAATCAGGTTTTGCTATAAAACCTATCCGTGATTTTCCATTTGCGATAACCAGAAATGGTTTTGCTAATCGAATGTGACGTACAAAATGAAGGTCTTGAACAAGATATTCTGTTCTACTTAACCATTTCCAATCACATACATCCTCAGAACCATATTTGATATAAAAATATGGGATATTAGCTGTTGTAATGTTCTGGAAAAAGTGACTACCTTGTGAATGCTCAATTTGAAAATTTTCTAATCCTGTTTCAATTATTACCTTTGCTCCAGAGATGTTATACCATTTTACTGGAATTCCAAGATGTTTATCAAATGTCCCCCATCTTCCAAAACCAATAAGTATATAGGGGGTATTTGAATCTTTTAATTTTTGATTAACGTCATTTATCTCCTCAACTATCTGCAAAGTTTGCAGTTTATTGAAAGCTTCAGGTTTGATGAACACAATATCTTGAATATTCTTAATTATACGATTTCCTGACACCTGATTAGAGGTCACTACCAATTTATCCATAGGGAATTCTACAGATTCTTCAAGATCAAGATCAGATAATTCTGTATAGGGTCTAATCTGGAGTAAATAAAAGGTAGTTTTTTTTATTGCGTCTTTTCTGAAGTTTCCAGCAAACTCAATCTCTACAGAACAGCCCATAGCTGCTTCTCCTAGTTGTAGTACTTTTGTAATCAATTCTGCTAAAGGTACAGTTTTGTATTTTAATTGTCGACCAAAAGTGACAACTGGAGCCCCTGTACCCTGATAACCATCTCTCAAAATTGCATCATTATAATCATAGGTATCTGAAATATCTTCTAAAACCTCCGTTTCGGCATCAAATATGTTGGATTTTACTAAAAAGGAATTTTCTCCTTGGGAAAAATCAATGGTTTCTGCAGCTAAATCAATTGCGAAAAAATCCTTTTGAGAGTTATTTAATAGCTGTTCATGGGTGGAAAAGAAACTTAATTCTGGGTATTTTGGAGAAAATCGGATTGTTTGACCACCATCTACAATAATTTTTCCCAATCCTAATGCTAAAAATGCAATTCGATCAGTTGGCTTTAAATATGATATTGGATAATAATTATATGAACTTGCCACTCCTGAAAAGCTTGGATAAGATAGATTTCCTTTTCTAGCTCTTCCTACCACTTGTTGGATCACAACTGCCATTTTTGATTCTTCAATCGACTGTCCTGTGGATTCAGCATAACTTTTTGCTTGACGGAGGAATGAAGAAGCATATACAAGTTTAATTGCATCACAGAGGAGGTTAACACGAGTCTCCATGTTTTGAACTTTCGGATTATTTGGTAGAAAATATGTATTAAAAATCCCTGCATAAGGTTGATACGGAGAATCTTCTAACAAACTGGAGGATCTAACTGATAAAGGCCCAGTCAGGGTTTCTAAAATGAATCTTAAATCCTCTTTCAGGTCTGAACATTGAGTTCCCCCTAAAAATGCTTGTTTTATTTCATCATCAGGTGTATCTGATAAAGCAATCTCATAGAGATGCTCATTGTCTTCCATAAATCGATCGAACTCATCTGTACCAATTACAAAGGTTTTAGGGATACGAATGGAAACCTCCTCAGAAAGATCATCAGCTAATAAAAAACTATTCAAAAGAAATTGAAGAAAAGCAATTCCACGTCCTTTACCTCCAAGAGAGCCAGGACGGAGTCGTGTGAATCGTATATTAGGATAATGGCTTTCCCTTGTGAAATCATGAACAACTCCTTCAGTTTTTTCTGAAAGTATTGAATCGATAGCAACGAGTAAAAATTTACGTAAATCTTCAGGACTAAAAAATTCTGTTACTTTTCTTGGTTTTAATTTTTGTGCAATATCAAATTCAGCCCGATTCATTAACCATCCAGAAAAATGGTCATGTGAACCATGATAAATTAATGATTCTCCAGGAACTTTTTCTATTTGTTGGTATAACTCCATTAAATTCCTCGCATAACCAACCACTGTCCCGTCAGTTAAACGAAATTTAAAATCACCGAACCCAAGGAATTGTAACATGAAAGTACGAAGTCTTTTTAGCAGATGACGGGATCTTTTATGGATAAAGTAGATTCCAAGATGCTCAGCTAGAACCTTATTACTATCTTCATTTGATTGGAGAGCAATTGGAAGAGTTACATTGTCTTCTTTAATAGATTGGATGAATTTTAATCCAGCTTCGGGATCGATTTGACCCTCTCGTGAAAATCGAACATCTGAAATAATTCCGATTACAAAGTTCTTATAAGTTTGATAATAGTTCATAGCTTCTTCATAAGTTTCAGCTAGTAGAATCTTAGGCCGAGCACGCATCTGTAACAAGTTATGATAATCATTAATTACTTCTGATATTAATCTATGAGTTTGCCGCATAATTTCACTATAAATAAGTGGTAAAAATAAAGAATAATAACGAATGGAATCCTCAACAACAATTATAACTCGTATAAGCCCGATTTCTGTGTCATTTGCTACATTCATCTTATCTTCTAGATGTTTAATAATTGCAACAAAAACCTTGGAATCCCCATTCCAGACGAAAATACGGTCAACCCCTTCTCTTCGGGATTTCTCTGGCAAATAAGGAATATTTTCAGAGTTGGTGAGTAATAATATTACTGGGATGTTTTGAATCTGTTTAATTCTCTTCCCAAGGGTGAATGGATCAATATCTCCGCCAAGTCTTTTCATTGTAATAACAAGATCGACCTCTTGTGTTAAAAGAAAATCAAGTGCTGCTTTTGCAGAGGGTACACGTATAATATTGGGTAGAGTTCGTAGATTTAGAGAATGAAACTCCTCAAAAATTTGATCACTCAGTCTTCCATCTTCTTCTAAAATAAAATTATCATAATAACTTGAAACAAGGAGTACTTTATTAATTCGTTTTGTCATTAATTCATGGAAGACCTTATATTTCGGTTTATAATCAAGGTTCAGCTCTGGGAGAATAAAATCCTTTTCTTGAACATCTTGCATAGTTTTCAGCCTGATGGATTAGTATCTTGATCGTTTATGCATGATTTTACCTATATTATTTATTATTCTTGACTTAACAGCCAAAGAGTTAATTTTCTATCTAGCATAGATGATCTTTGCATTTCTCCCTAGCTTGATTTACATTCTTAAGAGTTCTTCTATTCCATTTTTTCTTAATAGAATCTGAGGATGAAACCAAACAATTAACATGCATACCACTTCCATAATACTCTTAAAGAACATCGAAAAAACACTAAACCCATGAAGTGGGAAAATACAGCATTAATTGTTGTTGATGTACAAATAGGACTTTTCCAACGAGAAACACCAATATTTAAGGAACATCAAATACTAGAAAACATCAACAGATTAGAAAATTATGCCCATTCGAACAATATGCCTGTTATTTACATTCAACATTCAAATAATAGTACATTAATAGAAGATTCAGATGAATGGCAACTCCATCCCCAATTACAGAAAGAAAATAATGATCTCCTTATTCATAAGCGCTATCCTAACACGTTTAAACAAACGAACTTTAATCAAGAATTAAAAACAAGAAAAATAAAGCAATTGATCATAGTAGGAACATTGACAGATAATTGTGTCAGTGCAACATGTGTTGGGGGAAAGGAGTTAGGATATGGAGTAATCTTAGTCACTGATGCTCACAGCACTTTTAGTAAACATACTCTAGAAATCATTGAAAAAATACATGTTAAATTAAAGAATCTGGGTATCATTCTAAAATCCACAGAAGAAATAATACATCCTAACTCAGATTGAAGAAGTGTCCAAACGTCTTTTAGCGGAAAACCTGCATTTTTCTCATCCCAATGAATCTGTTAACTAATTAATTCTCCATAAAATTGTAATCTAAGACAAATACATTAGTTTGTTCTATTTAGAAAGAATTGTATTCTAAAACGATATTCCCACTACTTATAAAGTAAAATATAATTTCTTTGGCCTATTTTTTTAAAAATTAAAGTTATATAAGATGAGATTTCTATTTCGTAATTTATTACATATGAAACGTAGTGGTTAAATAATTAGGAAAAAATAAACTGAACACAATAGATCTATGATCTATTAAATTCTTAAGTCATAATTTAACATAAGAATTTACGAATTTCGATAAAGAACATCAGATATAAGGAAAGGTCACAGAAATGTCCTATGTTGATCAAGTTTATGATTGGGTTGTAGAAAAAAACCCTTATGAAAAGGAATTTCACCAAGCAGTTAAAGAAGTGCTCGAAAGCTTAACACCAGCAATAGATCGTCATCCTGAATTTAAAAAACAAAAATTACTAGAAAGATTAGTCGAACCTGAACGAATTATAATATTTCGGGTTCCCTGGATGGATGATAGTGGTGAAATTCATGTCAATAAAGGCTATAGGGTTCAATTCAATAGTGCAATTGGACCATACAAAGGAGGAATTCGCTTCCATCCTAGTGTTTACTTGGGGATCATTAAATTCTTAGGATTTGAACAGATCTTTAAGAATTCTCTCACCGGTTTACCAATGGGAGGTGGAAAGGGAGGCTCTGATTTTGATCCAAAAGGAAAATCCGATAATGAAGTGATGAGATTTTGCCAGATTTTCATGCAAGAACTCTTTCGTCATATTGGGCAATTTACAGATGTTCCAGCAGGTGATATTGGTGTTGGTGGTCGTGAAATCGGTTACATGTATGGTCAATATCGAAAAATACGAAATAACTTTACTGGAGTCTTAACTGGTAAAGGTATCGAATGGGGTGGCTCTTTAGTTCGCCCAGAGGCTACAGGATATGGTTCCACTTATTTTGCCAAAGAGATGCTAAAAGTTCGGAATCACGATATCAAAGGAAAGGTTGTTACTATCTCTGGATCAGGAAATGTTGCCCAATATACAGCTGAAAAAGTCATTGATCTTGGAGGAAAGGTTGTTACACTTTCAGATAGCAATGGTTTCATTTATGATCCCAATGGTATAACAGCAGAAAAACTGGATTATGTGATGGAACTTAAAAATGTTCGAAGGGGTAGAATAAAAGAATATGCAGAAAAATATAACGTGGATTACTATCCTGATAAACGACCTTGGGAAATTAAATGTGATGTCGCTTTTCCCTCTGCGACACAAAATGAAATTAATAAACATGATGCTAAAACGTTAGTAGACAATGGATGTATTGCAGTGTGCGAAGGTGCAAACATGCCAAGTACACCCGATGCTATTGAGATTTTCCTTGAAAATAATATCGCATTTGGCCCCGGAAAGGCGTCCAACGCTGGTGGTGTAGCAACTTCGGGCTTAGAAATGTCTCAAAATAGTCTTAGGCTTTCATGGACTCGTGAGGAAGTAGATAAGCGATTACATGAAATTATGGTCAATATCCACCAAACTGCGTTCCAAACTGCCGCAAAATATGGTTCATCAGGGAATTATGTCGTTGGTGCTAACATAGCAGGATTTCTGAAAGTCGCGCGAGCAATGCTTGCCCAAGGACTCCTCTAACTATATTTTTTTCCTCCTTTTCTTTTTATTATTTGAAATAGAGAAATTAATCCTAGTCTATCCAAACTCTTATTAGAAAATCCTTTATTTTCTTTCAAATGTAGGATGAGTTTAATTTATTAATTAAATAGGAAAGATTCTCCTAAAATTCCTAGAATAATTAGGATAGATTGAAAATGGATGAAGAAACAAATTTCAAGGTCCGAGATTTATCCCTTGCTGAAAAAGGATGGAAAGATATTCGTTGGGCCGAAGCTCATATGCCAGTATTAATGAAGCTGCGTAAAAAATTTGAGCAATCCAAACCACTAAAAGGAGAAAAGATTAGTGGATCACTTCATGTATCTGCAAAAACAGCTGTATTGATTGAAACATTGGTTGCTGCAGGAGCCGAAGTATCTTGGAGTGGATGTAACCCTCTGAGTACAAAAGATTATATTGCAGCAGCACTTGCGAAAGAAGGTATATCAATATATGCATGGTATGGTTTAACCCCAGAGGAATATTACTGGGCTATTGATAAAACATTAGAAATCCATCCCACTTTAACTCTAGACGATGGAGCAGATTTAACGTTTAGAATACATAGTAAATACCCTGAAATCGCACAAAATATCAAGGGAGGTACAGAGGAAACCACAACAGGTGTCTATCGAATTATGGCTATGGCTCAGGACAATAAACTTTTATATCCAATTCTGGCTGTAAACAATGCAGAAACCAAACACGATTTTGGTAATGTTTATGGGACTGGTCAATCAGCATTAGATGGAATATTAAGAGCAACTGCTGTATTAATTGCAGGAAAAAATTTTGTTGTAGCAGGATTTGGAAGGTGTGGTAGAGGGCTTGCTATGCGAGCTAGGGGACTAGGGGCACATGTAGTTGTAACAGAAGTAGATGCAATTCAAGCATTAAAAGCGGTAATGGAAGGTTTCCGAGTAATGCCCATGGACGAAGCATCCAAAATTGGGGATATTTTTGTAACCACAACCGGAGTAAAAGATATCATTGTCGATCAACATTTTGATAACATGAAAGATGGTGCAATTCTTGCCAATGCAGGACATTATGATTGTGAAATAAGAATTCCTGATTTGAAAGAGAGATCAATCAAAGTTACTACTATTCGACATGCAACAGAAGAGTACGCACTAAAAAATGGGAAAAAAATTTATCTCTTAGCCCAAGGACGGTTAGTTAACCTTGCTGCTGGAGAAGGTCATCCTCATGAAGTAATGGACATGTCTTTTGCTAATCAAGTGTTATCGTTGATACATATAGCTCAAAATCATCAATCTATGGCCATTAAAGTTCATAATATCAATAGAGAACAAGATATAATGATTGCGTCTTTGAAACTTGAAGCGATGGGTATTTCAATTGATAAATTGACCCCTAATCAACTTGAATATCGTCATTCATATTCTGAAGGTACTAAATAGATCCACTTTCCTGGTGGTACTTAATCATGAAGGTAGATGTCGCTATCATTAATGGAACCATTGTAACAATGGATTCCAATTATACTATAGTTCCCAAAGGATTTGTTTTAATAAGAGATAAAAAGATTTATAGTATTGGTCCCATGGAAGAATTTCCCACGAATGATTATTCAGAGATTATTGATGTGGATAATCATCTAATTATGCCTGGATTCATCAATACACACACTCATCTACCAATGGTATTATTAAGGGGTTTAGGAGAAAATCTAGCTCTTCATGATTGGCTTACTTTAATTTGGAAGTATGAAGCAAAGTTAACTACAGAGGATTTTTATCTTGGAACTATTATTGCTGGATTAGAATCAATCCGATCAGGTGTGACTTGTGTTCATGATATGTATCTTGATGAATTCCCCATAGGAAAGGCTTGTGAGGATTTAGGATTAAGAGCAGTCCTTTCCTATGGGATGATAGATTTGTTTGCTGATAATCAGATAGAAAAACGTGAATCTGAGCTAAATATTACAAAACAATTACTTAAAAAATGGCCAGCAGAAAATGATCTGATTACAATAACTATTGGACCTCATGCTCCTTTTACCAATTCTCCTGAAATTTTACTCGAATCAAACAAATTGGCACGAAAATATAATGTTCCAATTCATATCCATATTGCAGAAACTAAAAAAGAAAAGAAGGATTTTGAAGCAAAACATGGAAAAACTTCAGTACAATATCTAGAAGATCTAGGCTTTTTTGAAGGTGTAAATGTCATTGCAGCACATTGTGTTTGGGTTACAGACAATGATCTTGCTATTTTCAAGAAAAGGAATGTCAAAGTAGCTCACAATCCAGCTAGTAATATGAAAATTGGTTCAGGAATAGCACCTATCCCCAAAATGTTAGAAGCAGGTATTCCTGTAGGTCTAGGTACTGATGGAGCAGCAAGTAACGATAACTTAAGTATGTTGAATGATCTACGATTAGTTCCATACATTCAAAAAGGTATGCACTTAGATCCAACATTGATTAGTTCAAAAGAAGTTGTTTCCATGGCAACTATTGATGGAGCTAGAGTTCTAGGAATGGAAGACAGAATTGGTTCATTAGAACCAAATAAATTAGCTGATATGATTGTTTTTGATTTAAATGATGTCAATATCACCCCATCATCAAACCCTTATTCATTAATCGTTTACTCCTTAAAAGAATACAATCTTAGACATGTTTTAATAAATGGGAAATTTGTATACAAAGACAAGAAATTCATAGATCCTAAAAAAGTTAAACGTGATATTTCCTCATTTAAAAAACTAGTTGACAATTTAAACAAGCGTGTCAAAAGAAACGGATAAAAATTCACTCTCAAATTTCTAGCATGGACCTTTTAGGAGATTTTGGGGAAACCATAATTGGAATTCATTACCTCGGTTTAAATAAGGAAAAATCTTTAATTGTCCATGGTAATGTTGCATAATTACTGAAGCTAAAGTAATTCCTATATAATGTCCATGATATTCCCATTTATCACTGATTTTTGCTGATAGGCGCTCACACACTTCTTTAGGAATTGGATTAGAAACTTCATCTTTTATTAGAACACAAAATTCATCAGAGAAACAAGCACCATCAATATTAATTGGAATATTCTCGGTACCCTTTAGGTCACCTGGATCAATGATAAAAAGGAATATTTCATGAAATACTTCTTCTATAAAATTATCTAAGATAATTTCAAATTGAAGATTATCTCTATTCAGAACGAAGGGCCGCTGATAGCTTTGAAAATTCAAAGTAACTAAATTAATCACTTCGTGGATTTTCATCTTATCTTCAACAATTTCAGGTAGAAAGGGTGTTTGAAGAACTTCAAATATTCTATTTACAATATCAATTGTTCTAGAGGATTTTGTAGCAATATTAATTATATTCTTTACTTCTTTTTGGTTTAACTTATCACTAGATTCATATTGTAATAATAAATAATCAAGGTTGTTTACGATTTTTTGTAAATCGTTTCGTACAAAGTGACTAAGCATTGCATGATAGTGTTCCTCTTCAAGCTTTACTTGTTTGAGTAAAATGTCTGCTTTTTTCCTTTCAGTTATATTTTCTATTATCCCATCATGCCATTTACCTGATGAAGAGACACGAGCAGATATAGAAGCCCAAAAAATAGTTCCATTCTTTCTTCTCATCAATACTTCTTGAATTGAGATTTTACTATTCCTATATAATTCAGTAACAAATTTCTCTCTATCAGTGGTTACAGCATATAACTGCGACAAATCTTGAATAGCTTGGATCTCTTCTATAGAGTCATATCCAAACATTTCAACGAATGCAGGATTGCACTGTAAAATCTTTCCATCAGTACTAATACGAAATATTCCTGAATTAATATTATCAACTAGAGTTCTATATTTCTTTTCACTCTCCAATAAAAGTTCTTCCGATCTTTTACGTTGAGTAATATCCCGTGTAATCGCAATAAAGGAAGTAGGTTTTTCCAATTCATCGGTAATAGTTGAAACAATAAGTTCTGCTGGAAATGTGGAGCCATCATGCCTTAAAAGGTTATATTCAAAAATTAATTTTGTTGATGAATCCAAGGTTTTTTGGGCATTCTCAATAGCACGCAAACGTTCTTCTGGAACAATTAAATCAAGTGCATTAGTCCCTAAAAGGACATCAGCCGATTCTACCCCATGAAGTTCTAGTGCTGCCTGATTCAATGTTATAATATTAAAATTCAAATCGGTTAATGTTATACCCTCAGGATTAAATTCAATAAGCTTTCGATAATCCTCCTGTGCTGTTTTTTCGGATGTTATATCAGAAAGTAAGCCAAATGAACCAATCAATTCATTCTCAGGATTGTATAATGCAGTTCCAGCCACACGAGTAATAACTTGCGTCCCATCTTTTCTTAGAAAAGTCAATTCATAAGTAGATGAAGGAATGCCATTCACATAGCGTTCTTTAACTTTTTTATCAAAAAATTCTTTAGATAAGGGACTCAAGAACTCCTCAACATGTCTTTCTCTCATTTCCTCTAATGTCCATCCAAGAAGTTTTTCCAAAGCAGGATTAACATATAACGTTTTATTTTCTAAATCAGTTACCCAGACCCCTTCAAGTGCGGTGGTGATTAAAGTTCGATAGCGAGCTTCACTTTCTTTCAGCTCTTTTAAAACCTCTTTCATTTTTGTAATATCATAGACAATAACTAAGTCAGCAGGCTCATTTAAATAATTAATTAATCCTGCACTAATCTCAACTTCAACAGCTTTTCCATTTGAGGTTATTAATGTTGTTTCATAAGTAGTAGGAATGTTTTCGCCTTTCATACGACTTTCATAACGCTTAACAACTTCTAGAAGGGCCTTGGGATGAATAAAATTCGTAAATGGTTGATCTAATACCTCTTCGATTGTTAAACCTGCTAATTGAGCAAGAGCTTGATTTACTAGTTTGATTCTACCATCTTGAACAATAGTAATCCCGATCTTAGCTCTTTCGACTAAAATCCGATATTTTTCTTCTGATTCTTTTAAACGAGTCTCTGCCTCCCTTTGTTCTTGTACACTTCTTACAAATCCTAATAAACCTTTGATTTGACCACCAAGAATTAATGGGGAACCTTTAACCTCATATAGTCTATAGGATTCATCCTTTGATTGTATTCGTATTTCTAAAGTTTCAGTTTGATTACCTTGAATGATCTCCTGAAATCCATTTAAAGCTTTATTTATGTCTTCAGGATGAATTCTTTCGTCAAATTTGGACCCTATCCATGAATTTACTGGCCAACCAGTTAATTTTTCAATAGCTGGATTAACAAAAGTAATAATTCCTTTTAAATCAGTAGTAAAAAGAATATTTCGAGATGCATGAACTAAACTTCTATATAGTTCCTCAGACTCCTTCCTGTGCATTAAACCCCTCCGAATAGCGTCTTTAATGTCTTTAGGTATATCCTCTCTGGTCATCAATGATTCTAGTTCCATAGGGATGAACAATCCAATAAGTTCTGATGATATTTACTTGATGTTAATACTGAGCTAGTACGATATTAAGGTATTTGTACATAAATATAATTAGTTAAATTATAAATTAAAATTCAAATTGAGTCGGAAAGTAGAACAATCGAGTATAATAATAGATGAACACAAATAAAATAATCAAATTCCTTTAAAATATGAACTTTTCATTAACTACTAACCCTAATTTTTCAATTGTTTTGTTAATTTTAATCTGAATCTCACTAGTTAAGATATGAATTATTTTAAAGAAAGTAAAAGAGAAAAAATGGAAGTTATAAAACATACTCTCAGTTTACCGGAAATAATATGTAATAACAATTATTATCTCTACTTTGCTAATCTAATAATAAATCTAAAAGAAATTTTAGATCCATTCTTAATACAAGCTTTTGGATCATTCACATCTGGTAGAAGGACTATAGGTTATATTATACTCGAAATATTTTAAAAAAAGATTTAAGGAGAATAAAAAAGGTGAATAAAGCACTTGTTCTAGGAGGATGCGGAGCCGTAGGGAGTATAGCCGTGAAAACATTATCAAACTTTTCTGACTTCTCAATAGTAACAATTGGAGATATTAACGAAACTGAAGGTACAAAATTAGTCTATTCTGATACAACAGGAAAATTAAGGTTTCAGAAGGTAGATGCTAACTCTATAGATAGTCTTGAACAGTCAATAAATACACATGATATAGTTATAAATTGTATAGGACCTTTTTATAAATTTGGTCCCATAATTCTCAAAGCAGCTATTAATTCAAGAAAAAAGTACATTGACATTAATGACGATGTTGATGCTACACGAGAAGTATTAAAATTAAATAAAACAGCAAAAGAAGGCCAAATAACAGCAATTATCGGCATGGGAAGTTCTCCAGGTGTTACAAATCTTCTTGCTAAATTTGCTGAACAACTCCTTGACTCCATAATAGCAATCGACATATACCATGCTCATGGTGGAGAGCCTAAAGAAGGACCAGGGGTAGTTTTCCACCGTATACATGCAATGACAATTAAAATTCCAATTTACATTAATGGTGAATTTAAAACCGTTTCTTTTTTTAGTGATGAAGGAAAGGCATTAGAAGAAATAATAGACTTTGGAAAAATTGGAAAACATCGTGTCCATGCCTATCCTCATCCTGAGACAATAACATTACCTAATTACATCAAAGGGGTGAAACGAGTGACTAATAAAGGAACAGTTTTACCTCCAGAATATTTTTATCTAACAACAGATCTTGTCCGACTTGGCTTAACCAAAGAACAACCATTAAATATAAAGGGAACTGAAATTTCTCCTCTGGATTTTGTCATTGCATACCTTATTAATGAACGAGACAAAATCTTAAGAAAAATAAATTTTGGACAACAACGAGGATGTGTAAAAATTTTTGTGGAAGGAATGAAAGAAAATAAACCACATAAAATAATTTTTACCCTTATTTCTGAGTCTCAAGCTATGGGAGAAGGTACAGGGATGCCTGTGGCTTTTGGAGCGATAATGCTTCAAAGAAAATTAATCACGGAATATGGAGTACTACCCCCTGAAGCTGTTGTCAATCCAATTGAATTTTTGAATATCATGCAAGAATACTTAGAACTTGATTCTGCAACTGGGGGATTATCACCTCTTAAGATTGAATCAATAGATTCAGGAGGAAAAATAGAGATTTTAAGATTGTAACTCTACCAAAATTTTAATTAAAAGTGAATTTGTATGAACAATTCTCAGAAATATATCTTATCTTTTGATCATGGAACTTCTGGAATTAAAGCTGCCATAGTTTCCACTTATGGAAAGGTAATTGATTTCGAATATGAACATACACCAGTCTATTTCATTGGAAAAGGAGGAGCAGAACAAAATCCTGATACTTGGTGGAATGCTATCCTTAAATCTGCAAAACGGTTACTGGATAAAGATTTAGTACCAATCGAGAACATTGTGGCTATATCAAACTCTTCGCAGTGGTCAGGGACAATCCCAGTCGATGAAGATGGTAATCATCTTTCAAATGCCATAATTTGGATGGATTCCAGAGGGGCTCAATATTTAAGGAATATCGTTTTTACTGGATTTCCAAAAATATCTGGATATCCATTGAAAGATATTATTCGATTTATCTATAAAAATGGAGGAGCTCCAGGTTTATCAGGGAAGGATCCAATAGCTCATATATTATTTTTGAAGTATGAAATGCCAGAGATCTATAATAAGACATTTAAATTTCTTGAGTGTATAGATTATTTAAATTATAAATTTACAGGAATATTCGCCGCATCGACAACCTCAATAACTTTACATTGGATTACTAACACACGCAACATTAACAAAATATTCTATGACCAAGGTTTATTGAATCGATTTAAAGTAGATAAAAACAAGTTTCCAGTTTTAAAATTACCAACTGAAATACTGGGAACATTAAGACCAGAAATTGCAGATGAATTAGGGCTCTTGAAAAACGTTAAGGTTGCAATGGGTGCACCAGACCTCCAATCTGCAGTTATTGGATCAGGAGCTGTAAATGATTACCAGGGACATATTTACATAGGAACTAGTTCTTGGGTAATATGTCACGTACCATTTAAAAAAACAGACATATTTCATAACATTGCATCAATCCCATCTGCAATTCCAAGAAAATATTTTGTTGTTAATGAACAGGAAACTGCAGGAGCATGTTTAACATTTCTACGGGATAATATATTTTATCCTGACAATAACAAATACTTTGGTAATCCTAAAGCTTATCAAATATTTGATGAATTAGCATCAAAGGCTCCTACTGGATGTAGAGGATTAATTTTCACACCATGGTTGTATGGAGAACGAACTCCAGTAGAAGACCATAATGTACGAGGTACTCTATTCAATTTATCCTTAACAACTAAGAAAGAAGAAATTATAAGGGCAGCTTTGGAAGGAGTGGCTTTTAATACTCGCTGGGTTCTGAAATATGTGGAAAAATTCATCAAAAAACCAATGAACACCTTAAATATAATAGGAGGAGGAGCACAATCTGAAATCTGGTGTCAAATATATGCAGATATTTTAAATAGAACAATAAAACAAGTGGAAAATCCTATACAAGCTAATGCACGTGGAACCGCTTTAATAGCTTCAGTTGCTTTAGGGTATATCAAGTTTACTGATATCCCAAAATTAACACGGTTTTCAGGAGTTTTTGAACCTATATCAGAAAATGTCACTACTTATAATAGAATCTTCAAGGAGTTTATTGATATCTATAAGAGGAATCAAAAAGCATTCAAACGTTTGAATGCTTAGAAGATAACTAAAATCCTAGGATACCTCTTAAAAAAATAACGAAAACAAAAATTTGGGCAACAGTTATCGTGAAACCCTCATAAATATCTAACTTTTGGTCATCAGTCATTGATGATTTAATCATGAATAAAAGCAACCAAGCAAAACCAAATTGAACTAAAAGAAAAGGTATAGGTATTTCCCCTTCTACATAATGTATGAGTGGAATCCCACTCAAGCTATTTCCAGCAATCCCAATAACAGCACCTAGAAAAGAAAAAAGGGAAACTAATCCTGTTATCAATAGTAAATTCTGCATACTCCCTGCAATTAAATTTCCAAGTCCAAGTTCGATACCACCCTCATGTTTTACTGCTAATAGAGCAATAGCATGTTCGGGTATGGAAGCAGCAGCACCGATGAAAAAGGCAAGTTGAAATTCATTTAATATAATACCAATGTCATAAGATTGTTCTAAGAATAATTCCACAGATGATGAAATCATTTCACCTGCAAAGAATATCATTCCAAACGCTAATACTAATATAAAAATAAGGAAGGAACGGTTACCTAGCTCATGTTCATCTAGTGCAGCTTTAGAAAGGGGAAGACGATTCTTAAGATTGTGACGTATTATAAAGAAGATATAAAACAGATATACGATAACCATAATCAAATTAGCCTCATAAGGAAGAAATGGAACAGTTTGCTGAGCATTAGTTGCTATCTCAAAGATCTCGATACAAAACAATACAATACCATAGACAAATATTGAACCGACAATTACAATAGCTACCCTTACAATAGGAACCTCGATCTCTACTACTTCTTGAGGAATTGCAATTGGTTTTTTATGATTAAAATTCCCTATTATAATTAAAATTCCAAGCATTAATATGTTAAAACCAGTGGCTATTATTATAAATGCTATAGCAAATTCTACCTGTCCATTTAAGATGGCAAAAAATCCAATAACGAGTTCTGGAGAATTACTTGCGAGGGAAGAGAGTACTCCAGAAACATATGGTGTAAATCCTAGTTTTTTACCTAAAATGTCTACTCCCTCTACTGCTTTTTCCGAAGCAAGAATAGCTATAATTAATCCCACGATCATAAACAGAATAAGAAATATTGCAGATAAAAATTCTTTAGATAACCAAAAGATAGCTATAAGAAGTGCAAACAATGAAAAAATAATTCGATCGAACTTTCTAAATTTCATTTGAGCTCTCAGACCAACCTAAGGAGTGTATTTCTACTTAAAATGGTAAAATTTTCCATAATCTAAAAATTTACGGATTGGTAATTTTAGTCCTTTTCTAAAATTTACCATTTAATGACGGAAAAAGGAGTTTAATTATATATATAATAATTAATTTGAATTAAAATTATCACTAAAGAGAATTATTAATAATTTCTTAGTTAATATCATCAATTTTTTAGTAGATGTTCTATTTTCATTCATAAATTGAAAAAAGAATAAAAATATTTATCTAGATAAAATTTATATCAATCTTTTAATTATAGAAATAGTACTAGGGTAATCTGGTCCATTTTAATCATGACTTTCTTCGCTCAGAAACTTATTTTTTTAAAATTAATAAATAGTAAATTGAACGTTAATATTAAAGATCTACTTATTTTATACCCCAAAAACTCTTTTCAGTTTGTGTAAAATTGTGACCAAAGCCAATATTGAGAATATAAATGTGTTATTAAATTCTGGAAAGTTTGAACTAGCTTTGAAA
>NZ_CDLCQJ010000041.1:0-12520 GCF_975850365.1 Candidatus Hodarchaeum mangrovi
GAATATTAATTTTTTCTCCATTTTCTTTTATTATAAATAAAGAGGTCATCAATGAATAAAAACCAACAGTTAGTAAAAGATTTGATAGTAGAAAAGATTCTATCTCAACCTATTACTGAATTACTGGCATTTAGACTCCTTGATTATAGTGATATTTGTACTACTCTTAAAATGCTCATTATTAAAGTGCATTGGAATCCAATACAGACTGTTCACATAGGTACCTTTTATGATTTATTAGCTGCTTCTATGAGAACATTATTTTTCGTATTTTTTGCTAAAGATGAATGTTACTCTACCGTTGCTATTTGAATCAAATTTCTTCGAACAATTCTTTGGATAAAATAATTGTTTCTATAAAAAATTACTGAACGAAGTAAACAATTGAGATATATGGAATGGGATCTAATAAATGAGGAAGGGGAATTATAGCTAAAACAAGTTCCAATTGTCTAACTCTAAAATAATTTACTATTAGAATGCTTTGAATTTATGAATCAATGTGGAATCAGAGATGATATGCCAGATATTAATTCGTTGTTGCCCAGTAAAATTCAAAGAAACCTACTTTTAAGAATCCTGTGGTATTAAACAAAAAGAACTGAGTATAGTGGATTGAATCTAACACTAAGAACCCATATAAAACACGATATTTTTGAGAAACATAATATCCTCCTTGACTAAATTGATCTAAATAATTTGAGAGGTTTTCGTAAGGAATTTTAAAGCGATCTAGCCAAAAGGCGTTATATGTATCATTATATTCGAAATAATAATCTCCATGGATCTCATAAGCATATAATAACTCTTCACCAGTAATATTCTCAAAAATAGTAACATTTGCAGTGTATGAATAAGTAAATTTTGATCCCTGTGGGCTATAAGATGTATTCCAAGGGTAAGTTTTATTTTCTGCTGCATTTAAATAATAAGTAAGCCACTTTGAATGAGAAAGGGGTGCATATGGGACATATATAGAATTATTCTGATATGGGAGTGTGAAAATTAAACCAAGATCGGAAAGATTCAGTTCATCATATTTGAGAAGAGCTGAGAAATTAGTTTCTTCTACTTGGATTAAAATTATTTCTCCAGATGCGTTAGTCCAATATCGTGCTTCAGATATCATTACAGTAGTTTCAAAGCTCGTGCATCCAGCCAAACAAAGGACAATAATCAAATTCACTGCTAGAAATAACTTTTTTTGAAGCAAATCTAGTCATCTATTTTTATTCTAAGATCTTTTTATGATCTGATCTTATATACATGTCCGTCTGCGAGGGGAAAAGGCTCATATTGATTATTTTTTAGTATTAAACAAATTTAAAGGGAAGAAAACAAGTATTTTTTAAGAAAAGGGCTGCGTTTATGGACTCTGATTCATCTGAATTAACATGTGATGTTTTAGTCATAGGATCTGGCCTTGCAGGGCTCTCGTTTTGTCTAAAAATAGCAAAATTTGCAAAAGTATTGTTAATTACGAAAACAAAATTAGCTGATTGTGCAACTACGCTTGCTCAAGCTGGTATTGCAGCAGTTTTATCACCAGGAGATGGATTTGATCAGCATATTCAGGATACAATAATAGCAGGTGATGGTTTATGTCACATGTCCATCGTTGATACGATGGTTAAATCCGCTCCTGAAAGAATTCGCGAATTATCCTCTTGGGGGGTTAATTTTTCTAAAAATAAAACCAATGATTTTGATTTAGGCCTTGAAGCTGGTCATTCACATCGACGTGTAGTTCATGCTTCTGATTTAACTGGAATTGAAATTCACCGTGCTTTAGCTCAAAAAACAAAAAAAGAGGCCAATATTACTATTTTAGAGAATCATATTGCAATAAATCTTAAAATACGTGCTGGTAAGTGTTTAGGAGCATATATATTCGACAAGGACCATGATTTAGTTAAGAATATAGCTGCAAAAGTTACTGTATTAGCTACTGGAGGATTAGGGAAAGTATTTCTTTATACTAGCAATCCTGATAATGCAAGTGGAGATGGAATTGCTATGGCCTATCGTGCTGGAGCCACTGTTATGAACATGGAATTTGTTCAATTTCATCCTACTCTTCTGTATCATCCTTATGCAAAGGCATTTCTAATCTCAGAAGCATTACGTGGAGAAGGCGCTATTTTAGTAGATCAAAATGGAGTTCGTTTTATGGAGAAATATGATTCGCGTTTGGAGCTTGCTCCTCGTGATATCGTTGCTCGTGCTATTGACTTTGAGTTAAAACGTACAGGCGTTGATCATCTTTTTCTCGATATTTCATTCAAAGATTCTAAACAAATAATAGAACGATTTCCTGGTATTTATCAAAAATGTTATTCCTTGGGGATTGATATTACATCAGAACCTATTCCCATTGTACCTGCAGCTCACTACATTATTGGGGGAATAAAAGCTACTCATTCTGGTATAACTGATATTCCAAATCTTTTTGCCATTGGCGAATGTGCGTGTACTGGATTTCATGGAGCTAACCGTTTAGCTTCTAATTCTCTTCTCGAGGCAGCAGTTATGGCTCATTTTGCAGCAAAAGAATGTAATCAACTTCTTCAGAAGGATCGCCCTATTAGGTTATTCTCTCCATGGCATGATACAGGTAATGCAGTTGATAGTGAGGAATCTGTGGTTGTGAGTCAGAACTGGATGGAACTCCGTCTAATGATGACTAATTATGTTGGTATTGTTCGATCTGATAAACGGCTTCGTCGTGCCATGAATCGCATTCGATTATTACAGGATGAAATTAATCAATATTATTGGGATTTTAAGATTACTTCTGATTTAATCGAGTTGAGAGATCTTGCTGATGTTGCTCAAATGATTATTGAATCTGCTTTCCATCGAAAAGAAAGTCGTGGGGCTCATTATACAGTAGATTATCCACGAAAACGACGAACTCCCAAAGATACTCTTATTCGGAAATCTGTTCTTAGTGATACAATCAATTTAACTAGGAATGGGTAACTTCTGCCTTTTCACATAAAACTAGCGATCATCATTCCATAATATGTGGGGTGTGCTCTTAAATAAAAGTTTGACCTTAATTGTGTTTTTTTCAGTATTCCTTGGACTATTATAAACCCTGCGAATCCGCAAACCAGTGCTTCATCAAGAATACTACTTGCTTGATCTAGTAATATGTCTTCTTGTCCTCCCTCTTTAACCCATTTTTCAATTATTTGATCAAACTCTTCTGCTTTCTCTGAAAAACCATATGGACCATTTTTATCATGAGTGTGGGCTAGATCTGCACTAATAATTATAATAACTTTTTCAGAACTTTTTTGCGCAAAATCTCGCAACGAATCGCCTATTTGAAGTAATTCAAAGGTCATATTTTTAATTTGAGAATATCGTCTTGTTGGAAGTGAGAAAATAATATATTTCATGCTTATTTTTTCTAAAAAATATAATGGAACGACCTCACCCCATCTTAGGGGTGCATTAACACTACTTGTAAAGGCTGTAATTGTACTTAAAGGAAGCTTTTTTTCTTGAAGCTTTTGATATAATTCATTTGTTCTTTTTATATCTAGACTAATTTGGGTCTTGTATTCTGCATAATCCCCTTCCCATTCCGCTGTTCCTTTGGCAGTTTCATTAACATAGAACCCATAATCATGAGAGAGACTTATCCCATGTGGAGTGATTAAAATGCATAAATTAGGATCTAAATTTTTTATATTTCCTGCTATTTCTATCATTTTATGGTTGAGAGTTTTTACTGATTTACTTACTCCCTTTTTTGTGGGATTCAAGATCAAACTTCCGTGTGGGAAAATAAATACACCTGAAAGTACCATTTTTTTCACCTAATGTGGCAAATTTTACTTATATGTGAAGTTCAAGGGTTCTTCTATTATTTTAGAGAGCAGATTTTCCTGTTCTAAATGTGTTTTTTCTTTTGATCGTTCTTAAAATTATTAAAAAGAATTTCTTATTTTTTGGTTTAAGTAATTTTTTGAGAAAAAGAAATATTCTCATAAGTAAACGATTCAATAACTGATTTAGGTTTATCTTGAGGAAGAAATGTTGTCTATGGATGAAATCTTACTACTTGAAAACTATCCTATTCTTACTAAACCTTGGGATTCTCCCTGTCTAATTTGTGATTACCTTGAACAATGTAATGTAGGTGCTGAATTCAATCCTATTGGATGTCCTTGGCTAAATCACTATATTGGAATGCATATTGATTAAACACTATTCTATTTTCCGAATTAATATTATATTTTTATTCATACTAAGGGATTTAAGGAGATCTTGAGCTATTTTTTTCCTAGCATTTTTTTTTCTCAACTAAAAAGTATTTTTGTTAACTTATTCTTTTTTCTTATAGGATTTTGAATTGGATTTTTATCACAATCAGTAGGATTTTTTTATTCCTTTAATTGCTTTTTTTTGGGAGGTTCACAAATCTTTTGTAAGCGTTATTTAACTCCTTTTCCCTAGCTCTCTATTCTAATACTCAGCAATGGTTCCTTCTTTTTTTGCAGTTTTCACAGTTTTTTGAAAAAAAATTACTCCCAAAATTGGTAATAAGATTGCAGAGAGGAATATTATTCCAAATTCCCATTCAAAGGGTAAAAGTTCAGGTGAAATTCCTATCATTGTGGTCCTAAATAAATCAACACAGTAGGATAGTGGTATAATTCGGGCTATCCATTGAATCACTTCTGGTAGAGCTGAGAAAGGGAAAAACATAGCACAAACAATCATGACCATAAACTGCAGAAAATTCGTTAAAGTATTCATTGATTCTTTATATCTTAGAGCTAACCCCGCAAAGCCAAAAGCGAATCCAAAACAAACAAAAAGACTCAAAAGTAAAATAATCATTCCCATTAATAGATTTCCGATAGGTAATCGGCCAAAAACAAGAGCTATAAATATAAAACTGACTAATATGTTCAGAATTGTCCATAACACATTTGATAATATTCGGGAGATTAGGCTAGAGAAATAATTGATTGGAGCCATAAAAAGGGACTCTAGAGTTCCTTGGTATTGTTCTTCACGGAGAGAATTACCAATATCCCATAACGCAGTCGAAAAAAACATGAAAAGTACAAAAGAATAAAACATTAATCCCACTCCATATGATGCTTTATCTGGTGGAGTCAATATTATCGCTGCAAATGTAAAAATAAACATAATGACCATTACCTGTAAAAAGCTCATAATAAATGAGAATTTATAGCGAGTTAAGACAATAAATTCCTTCTTGGTCATTGCTAGAAACTGATACCACCATGCTTTAACCCCATGAAGTTTTGATTGTTCCTCTATTGACAATACCATTTCTTTTCCTCCTAGAACTGTCCTATACCTTCTCCGCTTTTACTTCTTGCCTCTGCCTTAGCAAAAATCCAGTAACCAATTAATGGGCAAATTAAAGCAAAAGCAAAAATAATGGCAAGATGACCATATATATTGAAGAAAAACCATTTTAAATCCATTAAAGCAGCTTGAATGCTATAATTCAACCAAAAACCTGGGAAAACATAAGCAAAGATTTGAAAAAAAACAGGGAGGACTGTTATGGGAAAGAATACACCCATAATTATCCCTAGAAACCATTGAAAGGTATTTAATAAAGAATTGGCCTGCTTTATCTTTAATATAAGTGCTCCTAATAAGAAAGAAAGGCCATATATAGGGATTAGTCCAATAAGCAAAATACCAAATGCTAATCCTGCTTGACCTTGTAGAGGGTTTATGTTAAAAAGTAAACAGCCAAAAAAATAACCAGCTGTGAAGGTAATAATTGATCTAACTTCTACATACAAAGTTAATCCTGCCAAAATAGTAATTTGATGAGCAGGAGTCATAAATAAAGATTCTAGAGTTCCTAGTGTCTGTTCTCTTCGGATGAAAAATCCAAACAACCAAAGAGAAGTAGTCACTGTCGAGAAGACATTCGCTCCTATAATAATAAAAGCAACATAATTTGCCCCAATTAATCCTGTATTTTGTTCAAAATTATCTGAAGCAGCAGATATAGATCCTGCAAGAGCCTGGCCGAGTAAAATAGGCATAGCTGCAAAAAGAATGGGCATCAGGATGTCCATGAAAAGCATTCCTTTATATCGGGAAATAGTCTTAATTCGGACAATAAATGTACCCCATACAACCCCTAGATGTTCTCTGAGACCTACTTTTGACGATAAGAGAGACAATTTGAAACCTACCTTCTTAATTTACCGATTTCTCTAGTCTTGTGTCATCCATTAAAGATCGGCCAGTGATATTAACAAAAACATCTTCAAGAGTTGTATCTTTCTTATCAATATTCCTTATTATTGCTCCATGATTGTTTAATGCAGTAATAATTTCAGGTAGGGCTTGGCGACTGTCTTTACAAACTACGTTAAGGTAAGGTTTTTCTTCAGTTGACCCATTGTTTACTCGTTTGGTTAGAATATTTGCTGATAATATCCTTGGTAGGTCCTGAATTATTTGTATGGCTATATCAGGGATTTGTCCTTCAATCTTAAGAATATCATTTTCTTCTAAACTATTTATCAATTTACTAGGTTGATCAAGTGCAATAATTTGGCCATGATCGATAATGCCAACTCTATGGCATAATTCCTCAGCTTCATGCATAAGATGTGTACAAAATATGATAGTTTTATTATAGTCTTCATTTTGTTCTTTAACAATCTTTCGGAGTCGACGGGCTTCCTTTACATCTAAAGTATTAGTAGGTTCATCTAACATTAAGATTGGAGCATCATTAATTAAAGCTCGGGCAAAAACCATTTTCATTTTCTGTCCTGAAGAATATGTTTCTACTGTTCTATCTGCTAGCTTATCCAATTCAAGAAGACTAATAAGTGATTGGATTCTGTCTTGTCTTATTCGCTTTGGGACATGATATAATGCCCCAAAATATTCCAGATTCTCTCTTCCTGTCAATTTCCAATATAATCCGCGTTCTCCCATGAGCATTGCACCAATGGACGATTTAATCTCCTTATCCTGCTCAAGAAGATATCCATTAACTTTAGCTGTTCCTTTAGTTGGGAGTAGTAACGTTGTTAGTATTTTTATTAATGTAGTTTTCCCTGCTCCATTGGGACCAAGTAATCCAAAGATTTCACCTTGTTCTACATTAAAATTTAATCCTTTTAGTGCATGAACAACGTTTTTTTGAGTTTTAAATAGTCCTAACCTTTTTTTAGAGTGGTATTCCTTCGTGAGATTCACTACTTCGATAATCGTGTTTAAACCCATTAGTTTGTCACCAAATACAACCCGAAATGAATCGTTAATAATTATGTAATACTTTTACATTTTCATTTAAATATTTGATAAAAGTGGCAATGAAATTGTTCACTCCTTTTTTGAAATATCACTACAGAGTATTAAGTAAATATAAGATAAAAAAACGAGTGAGCTAGTTCAAAAATCAAATGAAAAAAGGAGAATCCATGAATCACCTTTCAATTATCATTGTCATCGCTTCTCCTCCACCAAGACAGATTGTAGCAAGGCCTCTTCTTCCATTACGTTTCACTAATTCATGGAACAAAGTTACAATAATTCTTGCTCCCGAGGCTCCTAATGGATGACCTAAAGCAACAGCTCCACCATTGACATTGAATTTAGTTGATGGGATGCCTAAATTATTTCTTACTGCACAGCTTGCTGATGCAAATGCCTCATTATGTTCAATTAAATCAAAATCATTAACTGAATATCCTGTCTTAGTGAGAAGTTGTTTAACTCCTTCAACTGGAGCCTCCATCACCCATTCTGGTTTTGTCCCATTTGTTCCATATGCTGTTATTTTGGCTTGAACTGGAATACCTTTTTCTTTTGCATAATCTTCAGACATTATTACTAATGCACTTGCACCATCTGAAATCTGGGAGGCATTTCCTGCGGTCACCTTTCCATCTTTTTTGAATACTGGAGGTAACTTTGCTAATGCCTCTAATGTTGTATTAGGTCTTATACCTTCATCCTTTGTAATAGTTATTGTACCTTTTTTTCGATCTTTAATTTCTACTGGTACAATCTCATCCCGAAATTTACCTTTTTCTGTTGCTTCATGAGCTTTTTGGTGAGAGTTATAAGCAAATTCATCCATTTCTTCTCGACTAATATTAAAACGTTCTGCTACAATATCCCCAGTGTTCCCCATTGCCATATCATTATAAATATCATATAAGCCATCATGGTACATTGCATCAATTAGCTTATTATTCCCATAGCGATATCCTTGACGCCCTTGCATCAGAAGATAAGGTGCCATTGTCATGTTTTCTGTTCCACCTGCAATAACTGCCTTCATATCTCCGAGTTTAACCATTTGAGCAGCCCACATGACAGCTGCCATTCCAGAACCACATACTTTATTGACTGTGATGGCTCCTGTCGAAACAGGTAGTCCTGCATAAATAGATGCTTGTCGTGCGGTATTTTGTGCACACCCCGCAGAAATTACTTGTCCCATTATAACATGGTTTATATCTACGGGGTCTAATTTCGACCTCTTGACTGCTTCTTTAATAGCTATTGCTCCCAGTTGAGCAGCAGGAGTATTTGAAAACGCGCCAGACATCTTCCCCATAGGAGTTCTCACTAAACTCGTTATTACTGCAGTATTCATGGGTATAACCTCTTTGATTTTATGGTATCAAAGTAAAAACTTCTAATTTTATACTTTCCTAATTATAATCTTTGATTGATGTATTTTTTATTGATAAAAAGACAAGTAGTGTTTTTAAATACGCCTCCCACTGTAATCTAAAACGAATAGCTTATAAAGGGCATTTACTTAAAATTACGAGTAGGAGCTAAGGCTTTTAGACAGAAGACATTCCAGAAATAGGACTCTTTTTTTCCTTCGTGGTTGATAAAAGAGTTTAATTTTGAGGTATAATACATGGCGGATCGATCAACATCGCGTAAAATTCTAGGAGAAAAGTTACGAGCAAAAATCGTCTTAATTGGCGATGGTGGTGTTGGTAAGACAGCTCTCCGCCGTGCTTGGTTGGGTGAAGGCTTTAAGACTGAATATTTAATGACTATTGGCGCAGATTTTGCTTCTAAAGAGATTAATTTTTATTTTTCGCCTACTAAAAAGAATTATATCATTAAATTTCAAATTTGGGATCTCGCAGGCCAGCCTAGGTTTAAAGCTGTACGTGATTTATACTATCGGGGTGCAGTTGGTGCTCTGTGCTTCTTTGATATAACCAATCAGGAATCCTACATGAATTTAGTAGAATGGATTAAAAATTACTGGGATTTTAATGGAAGAGGGAAGTTACCTCTAATCATTGTAGGTGCAAAATGTGATCTAAGAGGGAATCCAGCATTTCCTAATCAAGTTGCTTCCAAACATGGACAACAATATGCAGCTGAGCTCACCAAGCTCGTTAGAGAAAAAAATGGCTTTGAAATTCACTATATTGAGACCTCTGCCAAAGATCAAATTAATGTGGATGAAGCTTTTCTGATACTCGCAAAAGAGATTATTTCCAGTGTAGATCATCAAGAAAAGGAAAAAAACGATCGCAAAACTAGCCAAAAAAAAATGATATCAGAGCAAATTAAAAGTCATTAAGAATATTTTCCATCTGTTTGAAAATACTTATACTTTTCTAGTTTTTCTCCTTTTAATACAGTTTTAGGATTATTAGATTACCAATCTTGCTCATATGTAATTATGTCGTGACCCCATAAAACTTTATACACAGTTCTTTACAACTTAGAAATAACACTAGAAATGTTTGATTTAAACTCTTTTGTTAGAATTCTACTTCTTCTATTATTAGAGGTCAGTTAGATGAAGCAAATAAAGAAGATATTGAAAACTTTTAATTTTGACAAGCAATCACAAGAACAAAATGATATGATACTAGAGATGGTTTATGATTTAGCTATGAATGAAATCATAGAAAAAGAGCAGGATTGGGATTCTGAGGGGGCTCATTTTGATCCTGCAACAAAGATCGTATCCTTTCCTTCTGGAATGATGGAATTATATAAGAAATGTCAACAGAATGATCTATTTTCAATTATTGTTCCAGAAGACTATAATGGTTTTGGTTTAAGTTATACTCTTTGGACTGCAATCATTGAATTAATGGCAAGAGCATCTTTAGCCTTTTCTATGTTTTTTCCGAGTCAGGGGTTGAACATAGAAATTATTAAAAACTTCGGAACGGATGTAGCCCGAGAAAAATACCTACCTCTTCTTGGATCAGGTGATGCAATAGGTGCTATGGCTTTTTCTGAACCTAATGCTGGATCTGATATTTCTGCAGTCTCAACAAAAGCAGAAAAAGAAGGGGATTCGTACTTTTTAACTGGGAATAAGATTTGGTTATCTCATGGAGGGGTAGCAGGGACTTACATTACTTTTGCTGTTACAGATAAAGATAAGGGACCAAGGGGCCTTAGTGCTTTTATAATAGATCCTAAAATTGCTAAGGATGGTTTGGAAACTGTTCGTATTGAGGAAAAAATGGGTTTACATGGATCAATTACTGCACAGATCGCTTTAGATAGAGCTGAAGTTCCCAAAGATAACTTATTAGGACAAGAAAATGATGGATTTCGCCTTATTCTTGGAAGTTTAGCATCTAGTCGAATTGGGATAGCAGCTCAAGCTGTTGGGATTGCTGAAACCGCTCTTCAAGAAAGTATCAACTATTCGCTTCAACGAGTACAATTTGGAAAGCCAATAGGATATCATCAGGCAATTAATTTTACTTTAGCAGATATGGCAACAAGTGTTCATCAAGCTCGTTTAAGTTATTTGAACACAGCTCATATGAAGCATTTAGGAGAAGATACACGAAACGAATCGTCAATGGCAAAATATTATGCTACTGAGATAGCTCAAAAAGTAACTTATGATGCAGTTCAAATTCATGGGGGTTATGGGTACTCACGTGAATATCGTGTGGAGCGTTTATTCCGAGATGCTCGTGTATTGACTATTTATGAAGGTACTTCAGAGATGCAAAAGACCATTATTGGTCGTGGTGCATTGGAACGTGCTCAAAAATAAAAAAAACCGGAGGTAACAAGTAATGAATATAATAGTTTTTGTAAAAGCAACGCTTGATCGAAATGCGCCTCTTGATCCTGATGAAATTCATCCAGGAAATCGAGATGATAAAGCTGATGTCATGACTAACAATTATGATAAACACGCTATTGAAGCTGCCCTTCGTATTGTCGAAGGAAAAGGTGAAGGCAAAGTAACTATAGTATGTCTAGGTTCTGAAATGGCAGATAAAGTAGTAAAAGAAGCTATAGCAATGGGATGCCATGAGGCAATCAGAATTGATAATTCTAATGAGAAAATAACTCACTTTTTTCAAGTTGCTAAAATTCTAGCCGCTGCAGCTAAAAAAATTGGAAACTATGACCTTCTTCTATTTGGTATGCAAAGTTATGACTTTGGAACTGCGACTATGGCCCCCATGGTATCAGAGTTTTTGGATCTTCCTGTTGCCTGTTGGGTTGAGAAAATTTCTTTTGATGGTGGAAAGGTCAAGGTAGATAAGATTATAGAAGGCGGAACCAGAACAGTTGAGCTTGAACTTCCTGCTGTTCTCAGTATTGCGAGTACTGGTGATTATGAAGAACCTCGTTATACCAGTGTCCGTCGAATTATGCTTGCGAGTAAGACAGTTGTTCCTATTTGGCAGGTTAACGAGCTTGAGGTACAGGTTTCAGAGCCAAGTGTAAAGTTTGATGAAATTGAAGTTCCTCCTGCTCGAACTGAGAAGTGTATAATCATTAAAGATGCAGATATCCCTGATATGGTTTCCACTCTAGTGACTAAACTCAAGGAAAAAGGACTTAATATTGGAGCATATAAATAGAGGTGAAAAGAATGACAAAAGTACTAGTAGTTTTAGAGTTTGCTTATGGAAAATTAATTGGAGTCACAAAAGAATGTTTAACTGCCGTGAAAGGTCTTGGAGTCGAGACAATTGGTGTTATACTCGGTCATAATATCGATGAACTCGCCTTAGAGGCAACTAAATATGGCATATCAAAAGTATTCAAAGTAGATGATCCTCAATTTGAAGGAGTAAATATTTTATTCCATACACGTACAGTTGAAGCAATTATAAAACAAGAAAATCCTAATATTGTCGTTGCAGGCGCTAGTTTATATGCACAAGAAATGATGCCTCGTTTAGCTGCCCGATTTAATGATACAATTTTTCTTCAAAGAGAGGATGAATTGCTTCTATTTTGTCAGCATCGATTTTAAGGGATTTTACAGAAGCAAAAATTGCATTATTAAATCGAGCAGCTAAACGAGGCATCATTTCTTGTGCATATAAACTAGCACCTGCAACAACAATATTAGGATTTTCTTGTTTTATTATTGCTTCAACTGTACGTGTATGGAATAAAATATTTACTCCTTCAAATTGAGAATCATCTACTTTGAATACTTTTGACATGCCATATTTAGTTGCCTCTAAGGCGAGTTCATCGATATTATGACCGAGTATAA
>NZ_CDLCQJ010000042.1:0-11280 GCF_975850365.1 Candidatus Hodarchaeum mangrovi
TAATTTGGCTTTCAGGATTATGACACCATGTACACATTAAGGGGCATCCTTTGAAAAAAATAGTCGTTCGAATTCCTGGACCATCATGTATGGCATACCTTTTTATATCAAAAATTGTACCAAAATTCTTTAATGCAGATTCCAAGCCAAAAAAACTCCTTTATGAGAGTATCATTTTGATCCAGTTTGTTTATAGCTATTCTATTAATCTGAATATAAGAAATTAACCACTTAATTATTGATATTTATTTGATATATTCATCTATTTTGTCACATTTACTTAATTTTTTTTCTTAAAAAGTTATTAATCTCTATGAATTTAGAAATATAAGTCCAATAACAATAATTACAGGTCTTTTTATAAAACAAAATGGTCAGAGAGGGAATTAAACAATCTATTCCACTGATTATAATTTATAATAAATTCATTTTTCTAAGATAATACCAAATAGGTATTATTAAAATTATACTAAAGATTAAAATAAACCAAAATGCTAATGGATCTTGGGAACTTGCAACAAAAGGAAGCATTACATTCATTCCATATAGTGAAGCTAATAAGGTTGGAACCATTAATATTAGAGAAATTGATGTTAAAACCTTAATTAAATCATTTTGATTATTTGAAATGACCGACGCATATGCATCTAAGCTACTTTCAATCAAATCTCGATAAATTGATAATAAATCTGCCTGTTGATTTAAATCAATGGATAGATCTTCTAGGTCATCCAATAATTCTGGTTGTTCTGCAAATTCTTTTACTCTCTGTAACTGATAAAACACTCTTAAATTACCTCTTAGAGCAGCATCTAAATATGTAGCATCTCGTGATATCTTAAATACTTCGCTCACTTTTTGAGTTTTTACGGATTGAAATATTTCTTCTTCAATTTGTGATAATTCATGATCAATGCTGTCTACGCTTAGTTCAAAAGCCTTCACAACACTTTCTAACCAATCTAACAAAACTAATGTTGTGGGAGAAGTTCGACGTCGTCGAGACCCTATGGGTTTTCTTACTCTCTTTGTGGCCAAAATTTGCTTTTGAATAGTAATTAAATGATTAGTAAGGAGGAATATAACTGCAGGACCTGTTGTATGAACAACTGAACCATTATTTCTTGTTGTTGGTACCCTAAGTACAATTTTAGTGAAGGGAGGATCATATTCAGGCTCATATTCGAAGCGAGGACGTTCATCCTCATCTAGTGCATCCTCTAAATCTTCAAAAGGTATTTTAAATGTCCTTTGAATCGTTTGTAATTCATCACGTGATGGATTAGTACAAATTAACCATGTGGGGACATTAGGAAGGATTCCTTGAATAAATTCCGTGTAAGTTAATCCAGTCTCTAAATTCTTTATTTCGATCATGGGTACACCTCCTATAGAAAAACACAGCTTAATTAATTCTCTTCACTATAATGTATGAATTATCCTCGATTTATTAAGCTACGTGAGGAGGTAATGTTCCATTGATTTAAACCTTCCTTTTATCTATAGGTTATTTAGAATAGGAATCGAGGTTTAAACTGTTCCAAAACTCTTCTTATTTGATGTAGATCTTCTTCTAATAATTCAAATTTTCCTGCATTAGCATTCGCTTCAATTTGATCTAAACTTTTTGCTCCAGGGATTGCCGTGACTGCGATGTCTTTAATTAACCAGTTCAATGCTACTTGAGCAGGAGTAACATCATATTTTTTTCCTATTGTTTTAATGAGATCTAAGAGTGGTATGCCTCTTTCAAGGTTCTTTTTGCGAAATAAAGTATTAGTTCTTCGTGTTCCCTTAGGAATATTGTTAGGTGAATATTTTCCTGTCAGGAAACCTTGAGCCAAAGGACTATATGCCATGAGAGTGACTTTTTCCTTTATAGCATATGGAAGGAAATTTTTTTCTGCTTTGTTCCTAGCTATGGAATAATTTATTTGATTTACCTGGATTCGATGAAACTGCATCTTTTGTTGTGCTGTTTGAAATCTCTTCGTGGAAAAATTTGAAACACCAATGAACCGAATTAATCCTTCATCAACCATTGACTCTAAATGATGGAGTGTTCTGCCAAGAGGGAGAATTGGATTGGGCCAGTGAATGAGATAAATATCTATATATGATGTTTGTAATCTCTTCAAACTTTTCCGGAGAGCACGGATACTAGATGAGGGCCGGATAGTTAATGGCATAAATTTTGTTGAAATGATTATTTGTTCCCTTTCATATCCTTTGATTGCTTCTCCGACAATTTTTTCTGAGTTTCCTCGACCATATACTTCAGCTGTATCAATTAAATTAATCCCAAGGTCAAGTGCTCTGTGAACTACTGCAATCGCATCTTCTTTTGTGAAATCTGTTCCATAACCCCACCCTGATGACCCAAATTGCCATGTTCCCAACCCAATCTGAGAGATTTTAGTTGAAGTGTCTCCAATTGTTGTATATTTCATTTTAGCTCTACTTTATAATAAGAAAAAATTTATCTAAATATACGAGGATAGATCTATCACATTTTAAAAAAAGATTTTATTCATTTATTTATTATCTTTTTCAAGTAAAATATTTTTAGGATTTATTTTATCAATGGTAGCACCCTCAATTGATAATGATTACTTAAATATTATTTCAACTATTGCTAATTCACCAGTTCGAGACAAAGGATATACTCGAACATATTACAGTTATCCAGCAAAATTTTTGTCCCAATTACCTAAAGAGCTTATTAAAAATTTCACCAAAGAAGGAGGCTTGGTATTTGATCCATTTTGCGGAGGAGGAACGACAGGCTTAGAATCAATGTTGTTAAATCGCCGTTTTATAGGATATGATATTAATCCTTTTGCAATCCATGTTTCAAAAGTAAAATGTACCTATATCAATCCAAATGATCTAATGCATACATTAGTAAATATTGAAAACGACTTTAAACATCATTTTATGATTGAAACTAGTCTTTTTAATTCTGATGAACAATATTGTCTACAATCAGAAATTATTTATCAAATAGACAAAATATTTACTTTAGTTGCGACTTTAGAAGATGATTTTAAGGATTTTTTTAATTTAGCTTTAATTCATTTGATCAAAATTGTTGGGCGAAGAGACTTTAAATTACCACCGAAGAACTCAGATAAGTATATATTCAAATTATTTTACCAAAAGAGTTCTAAAATGATACATGGAATGAAGGAGTTACCGAAAATTGTTTCCTATCATCCTGAATTCCACTTAAAATCGAATTTTAATACACATCTCTCGAATAGCTCGGTTGATTGCATTATTACTAGTCCTCCATATAAGGGGAAAGACATAGAATATCAAGAACTACAGATTCAGCGTCGTTCTATCAAACGGAGTAAAAGAACATATGTTATTTCTCGAATTTTAGGCACTGTACCTTTATCAAAAAAAGATTTAACCTGGAAGGGGGAAAATGGAAATTTATATTGGGAAAATAGTTTGAAATCAATTCAAGAGTGCTACCGTGTTTTAAAACCAGATAGATTTTCTTTTTTCTGGACAGGCTTTAAATCAGTGGCAGAAAAAGGTCAATATCTTGAGCAGCTTAAGGACTCTGGTTTTAACTTATTGAAGATCATTCCTGTAAAATTAAGCCATGACCGTGCAGCATCAAGTCGTTCCACTCATCATCTTCGACCAACTAGCATGATGCAACAAGACTTTCTATGTATTACCCAAAAGTAAGGAAATTTTTTACCCATAATATGTAGGTTGTTCCTGTTGTTCCTGTTTTATATTCTGTGGACCAATATTTATATCACCATGTTGTTGCTCGTATCTCTTGACATGTTCACCCATCCAGAGCATCATTCTTTTGAATACTGCTGGACTCATTTTGATTGTCGCCACAAATCTATGTTCGACCGTGTCTAGTACTATTTGACCTGGTTGTTGGCCAATTTGGGGGACTAAATGATCCTGAAAAAAACTTACATGCGCTTCATTCGGATTAAGTCCTCCAAAAAATCCTGAGATGGCAAAACAGGGTACATCATCATATTTAACTTCTCGGTGAGGTTGTCGGTGCATTATTTTTTCCTTCATTTTCTAAGTATCTCAATTAAGTCTTTGAAGATGTTGTTTTTCCAAATATATAAGTATTGGGTTCATAGATTCTATATATGTGGGTTTCACTTGCAATTTGATTATCACGACTTATCCTTATATGATGCGCGTGATAAAATGTGTGATGATATTATCGAAGCATATGAGATTGGGGAGAAGGAAGTTCAACTCATTCATGGCTATCATAAAGGTCTATCTATAAAAAATTATATTTGGAGCCAAGATGGATTACAAAAAGATCTAAAAATAATCAAACCAGAGATAAGGATACATAAAAGCAAGGGAGAGAATAAAGGAGTGACAAGAATTATCTTCATTAAGTAATAGATTCTTATATTCAATCATAGCTAAATTTATCCAAAAACCTTTGAACCATTCCAAAATTCCTTATTAAGTAAGGGATTCAATTATTTGATTCAAATTATACCAATATTAAAGCAAGTGGATAGAAATGGAATTTATCATTGGAGTTTTATTAATAGTTATAGCTCTAAGTATAATTCTTGGCCTTTCTATCTATTCTTTAATCCAAGTTATGTTTTTAGGTCGTAAAAGATTTCTTTTAACTCCAATTCTTGGAGCTAAAAGAGAAAAAGGGGCAGATGCAGTATTAAGTGGGGCTGATCTTTCACGAGACATGACCGTAACCCAAGCTACAATGACAGGGGTAGGAGCTATGATTGGGGCTGGTATTTTTGTTTTAACTGGAATTGCTGCTGGAATTGCAGGGCCTGGTTTACTAGTCGCTTTTGCCTTTAATGGTGTTGTTGCCTCACTGATTGCTTTAGTGTATGCAGAACTTGGTTCTGCAATACCAGAGGCAGGTGGCGGATATGTTTGGGCTCGTGCAGGTTTAGGTGAGTTAAATGGGTTTTATTCAGGTTGGATGAGTTGGTTTGCTGCCGCAGTTGCTGGTTCTCTCTATTCATTAGGATTTAGTGCTTATTTCGTCGAGTTTCTTGTAAATTTGGGTTTAAATTTCTCAAAAACTGAAAGTTTTATCCTCCAAAAATTAATTGCTGTTATTGCAATATTCATTTTCTTAATTATAAATCAATCTGGGTCTGCTGTAATGGGAAAGGCTGAAACATGGATTTCAGGAATTAAGGTCCTAATCCTTGCTTTTTTCATTTTAATTGGATTTACAATTATTTTTTCAAATCCACAAACCTCTATGTCTAATTTTGAAGACTTTTTCCCTACAAAAGAAGGATTTTTTTCAATATTTCTTGCAATGGGCTTTACTTTCATAGCTTTTGAAGGGTATGAGGTTGTTTGTCAAACAGGAGAGGAAATATACGATCCAAAAGTCAATATTCCAAAATCTGTAATTTTTTCAATTCTAATTGTTGTACCTATTTATATTTTGGTTGGTATTGTTGCTTTAGGCGCATTTACAGTTGAAGGACAATCTACATGGCAATTCCTTGGAGAGAATCAGGAATTAGGACTATTATATGCAGCAGAGAAAATGCTTCCTGGATTAGGACTTGTTGTAATATTATTTGGGGGAATTTTTTCTACCCTATCAGCTCTTAATGCTGCAATATATTCCTCTACTCGGGTTGCTTTTGCTCTAGGCCGTGATGGTTCTTTACCAAAAATTCTAGGATCTGTTTCCCCCAAGAATCATACACCAAAGGTTTCAATTGGAGTAACTGGATTTATAATAATGTTTATTGCAGTAATTATACCAATAAATATCGTTGCAGCTTCAGCAGATTTAATTTATATGGTTTTATTTTTTCAAGTTGTAATAGCAGCCATTATAATTCGAAATAAAATGCGTAAATCCAAGGTTGGTAAATTAGATTATGGGTATAAAACTCCACTTTTTCCTTTAGTTCCATTAATGGGGGGGATAATCTTAATAGTCATTTTTAGCTTCACTATTCTTTTACATCCCGAAGCATTAGTTACAACCATTCTTTGGCTTCTATTAGGTTCTATAGTCTATATCCTTTATGCACGGGATAGAAAACCCATTGAAGCAATTTCCAAACTTGAACGACATGCACTTCCAAGAGCAGATTACATCCCAGAAGAATTTTTTACCACCTACCTCCACAAAATTTTAGTTCCTGTAAGAGGAATTCGAGAAATCGAATGGGATGCTATTCGAATAGCGATATTTATTGCTCATGAGTTTGGTAATGAAATCACGATATACCATTATGGTAATCAACCTGAAGAAGTATTTAAACCATATTGTGAAGAATTAGACCGCCTAAAAATTCGTCATGAATGTAAAATCGTTCGGCCTCCAACAAAAAAATTATCTGATAACGACCTGATTCAACATTTAATTGATATCGCTAGTACAGGGGAATACCAACTAGCTGTGGTACCTACTCGAATAAAAAGACGTTTTTGGCAAAAAAGTACCTCTTTTCATGCACTTCGAAAGATGCCAATTCCTGGCTTACAAGTCATAGCAAATAAAAAACCCTCTACTACGAATCTTCTTTTTAGGAAGGTTGGTGTATTAACTCCGGGTTCAAAAAGAGATCCATTCCTTCTTCAGCTTGGAATAGCAGTGGTATCTTCTATTAGAATGTCAGAGTTAATTGCATACCATTGGACCCGAGTACCTAATTTAATCACCCCTAAGGTTATGGCTGAAGCCCCAGGAGTTCAAAAAGATATTGCTACCTTCCTCAGTCATATTGGTGAAGCTCTTCGGATGGGGGTGCCCATTGAGCAAAGACATGTTTTGGGTCATGATTTTATTCGTTCTGTTGAACAAGTTGTTAATAAGGATCAGCTTGACCTTCTTCTTATGGGATTCGGGAAACCACGTCTTGGAAGAAAACCTTCTGATCTACTAGCTAAAAAAATCAATTGTACTATTGTAATATTTCATGGGCGGCCATATTTTGTGAAAGATTGACTTAGTTGTTTTATTAATTTAATAGAAAAAGTTATTTGATTGTTAGAATAGCATCTTCTTCAAAAAAGATGAATTTTATTACCTTTACAATTTGTTAATTTATAAAATAAGGATGTATAAAGCATGGTTTTAGAAACTCCCATTTCAATATATTTGCAGGATAAACATGACATACCACAATCAATAGAGTTTGCGAAATACGCAGAGAACAAAGGGTTTGATGCAGTTTGGCAAGCAGAATCCCGATTGGCACGAGTAGCTACTATTCCATTAGCTGCTATGGCTGCAGTCACTAAAAAAATAAAATTAGCAACAGGAGTAGTCAATAATCTTACCAGAAATGTTGCTTTAATGGCTGCTACCTTTTCTACAATGGATCAAATGGCACCAGGAAGATTTATGGCTGGAATAGGTGCTTGGTGGGAACCTCTAGCAACAAAGGTTGGGACACCTCAAACCAAGCCAATTAAATTGATGGAAGAATATGTGACGGTCATGAAAAAATTATTGAATATGGAAACCGTCACTTATCAAGGAGAATTTGTTAAAGTTGATGGAATCCGATTAGATATCGTTCATGGTGATCCAGATAAACCTCGTGAAGTTCCAATACTCATTGGGGCTACTGGAATGAAAATGATGGAATTAACTGGGGAATTATGTGCAAAAAAATTCTGTGATGGAGTTGTACTGAATTACATGGTAACTCCGCAATACAACTCTACTGCACTTAAACACCTAGAAATCGGTGCAAAACGTGCAGGTGGTTCACTCGACGATATAGATAGACCTCAATTAATTGTATGTTCAATGGATCATGATCGTACTATAGCATTGGATGCTGCTCGGGAATTACTCACTCAATACATGGGACAACAACCACATCTTATGAAGGCTAGTAAAATGCCCCAAGATATATTAGATAAAATCCATGCTGAACTTACTTGGCCAGCTACTAAAGAACAGATAAGAAAGGCTATGAGGCATATTCCTGATGAGATAGTCCAAAAAATTACTGCTAGTGGAACACCGAGGGAATGTTTAGAACAAGTTCAACAGTGGATTGATGCAGGATGTACATGCCCTGTATTATATCAATTAAGTGATGATGTCCGCCTAATGATTGACACTTTTGCTAAGACATAAAACAGATCCACTTTCTTTTTTCCTTTCTATCCACCAGAAACAATTTCGACAAAAAGAACTAGAATCCCAACTAAAATTCCAGCTAAGACCATTTTAAGTCCATAAAAAATAATATTTCCTCTTGACATCTTTCCCAAGTAACTACCCAAAGTAAAGAGGGTAATAGAAGTTGTTAGAAATGAAAATAAATATGCTAAATCTATATCAAGATTAAATGCCAACGAGAATACAAAGGGGATAAGACTAATAGCTGCAGCTATGAAGGGACTTATTCCATCAACTATTGCGACAAATATAGAAGAAACATAAGCAGCGTCTTTTACAATAGTATCATCAAAAGATTCTAACATAAATTCCTCAAATTTTGCCATTTCATCTTTTTTAACTGCATGTTCAGTCAAATAAGCTCCGAACGCTCCTGAAATACCCATGGCAATACTTGCTCCGAATCCTGCAACAAGTAAAATACGTGAATCAGAAATCCCTACAAACCAGCTTCCAATGATAATACCTAAAACTGTTAAAGCCCCATCAAAAGAGTTCATCACCATATAACGACGAGCTATCTCTCCTGATCCTCCTAAGGAAATGAGCTTCTTTAATTTGTCGAAAGAGTTCATTGTATATTTATTTCTTCCACATATAATTAATTTTGAATAGAATGATGATTTATATAGTAAATCAATATCAAATGACTCATTATTCAATTTAGGCTTTTAAATTAACTATTTGCAAATCGAAACAGTTCTTAGCTAGAAAGGAATTTTTTTTAGGAAATATTGTTAAAAATTGAAAAAAAAAAGGACTCTAGGACAAAAATTAGAGTCTTTCTACCACGGTAGCAATACCAACACCTCCACCCCCACATAAAGTTTGAATTCCATATCTCTTCTTCTCATTTACTAAATAATGACACATATCACTGAAGTAATGAACACCAGAAGAACCTATAGCGTGGCCAGTAGCTATTGCTCCGCCATAAGGGTTTACACGTGGATCATTGTATGCATAATTAAAATGTTTAGCAAATGCCAGACATGGGGAAGCAAATGCTTCATTAGGTTCAATACAATCCATATCCTTCATCTTAAGATCCCCAGCACGCTTTAGTGCTCTTTCTTGGGCAGGGATTGGGCCAGTAAGCATAATCATTGGATCATCACCTGCAACAGCTGTAGCTAATATTGATACCATTGGTTTGAGATCTAATTCCTCTGCTTTTTCTCGTGCCATAAGCATTACTGCTGAAGCACCATCAGTAATCTGAGAAGAATTTCCTGCAGTTACACGACCATTATCAGGACGAAAGACTGGTCGAAGAGATTGAAATTGGGTCCATGCTGTTTCGGGATCATCAAGAGCTATTTCTCTTACTGTTTGATCTTTGTTTACTATTTGGGATTCAAAACTACCATCAGGATTTTCTATCTTCACTTCAAAGGGAACCACTCTTTTTTGATAATTGGTTTCATCTCTCATTGCGATTGTAGCCTTCTGATGACTCCATAGACCAAATTTATCCATGTCTTCACGAGTCAGGTTATATTTATCTGCTACAAGTTCTGCTGATTCTCCTTGAATAAAACTCATTCTGTTTTGAAGATCAGCCATCCTTGTTTCAGAGATATGGGAGTATATTTGATCAGTAGGGATGAAAGTTCCTATCTGAAAATCTATGCCCATTGGATAATGAGTCAAATTTTCTATTCCTGCAGCAATCATTATATCGCCATCTCCCACTTTTATTGCGTTGGTACAGGTATTAATCGCTTGTAATCCAGCATTACAATAACGATTTACCGTAGCAGCAGCAACAATATCAGGAATATTCTTTGCCATCAATTGTGCAATTCGACCAACATTAGCTCCTTGATCCCCGATTTGTGTCAACACTCCAACATGTACATCCTCAATTTCAGCTGGATTAAATTCTGCAGATTTTGAATGAACTCTATCAACAAGAATCTCTAAAACTCCTGCGAGCATGTCTTGCGAGGACATATTCCGATAATATCCCCCGTATTTAGCCATTTGTGCACGGCTAGATTTTCCCATTGGCAATCGAATAGCTTCAATTGCAACTACTTCTCGAACCTCACGCTTATTCATTTTAAAAACTCCTTTTTTTTCTTTATTCTAGAATATATCTTCCATTTAGTTCAGTTTCTTTTATATTTTTGCTCCTAGATACAATATAATCATACCAAACTAAAAATTTGACTTATAATGGTTATATTCTCCGAAATCAAATTATATATATTCCAGAGTGAATTCTCGAGAACTATGTTTCAAATTGATTATGAAACAGCACTAAAACGAATGAAATCGTTAATAGCGACTGTATTACCAGATTTTTATCTAGATGTGATCATAAATCCTGAAATGCCATATAACAGGCTAATAAATGAATTTGATTTGGTGTATAAACGAGGTGGAGGTAATCTATTAGGACCAAAAGTTCAATTCATTCCTGGAGGAAATGGAGGAAATGTTGCGATTGCATTTGCAGGTTTAGGAGCTAAAACTTTCTTTTTGTCAAGAACTTCTCCTTTAGGAAAAGTGTTAATTGATTTTTACATGCTTCCCTTAGGTGTTAGTCCGATTATTAGTCAAACAGGCGAAATTGCTAGTTCAATAATTTTTGAAATCCCATCTGAAGGACAAAAAAACAATGTAATGCTTTCATCCGCAGGAAGTGTTTCTGATTTTTCATCAATGGTTTTAACACAAGAACAATGGTCTACATTAGCACAAAGTGATGTTATAGTTATTACTAATGCTCAAAATCTTGTGATAGAGGATTTAATTGAAGGTATCCTTAATAAAATTAAAGAAGAAGCAATAATATCCGTTGATTTCTCCGATTTGACTCCGCATAAACAAAGAATTAATGCATTTCATTCAAAAATTCTTTCTCATCCTAGAAAAACTCCAAACTTCATCATGGGAAATGAAAATGAATTCCTTCTTCTATCACGATCAACTTCTAATTCACCTTCTTTGGCAACAAAAACATTATCTCAAGAATATCCATCGATTATTTTCGGGCTCCATCAAGCAAAACATGCTGAATTATGGCAGGATGGTGAAAAACTTGCGGATGAACCTTGTTTCAAAATTCAAGTATTATATGCTACAGGAGCAGGAGATTCATGGCA
>NZ_CDLCQJ010000043.1:0-11456 GCF_975850365.1 Candidatus Hodarchaeum mangrovi
TTTCATTAAGAATTTCTGTAAATTGCTGAATGTAAGAGTTAAGCTCGGAAATATTATGATTTATAATATCAGTCAAATAAAATGCAATTCTATCGGGGACTTCTGGGAATTTTTCTAATAAATTTTCAGAAAAAGTACCATTTTTCTGAGTTAGAGTTAAACGAGAAATAATTGTAAGTATAGAGTTAATTATTCGAAGAGATTCGTTTTGGACTGAATTCCACTTTTTTTGAGAAATTTGGATTCGTTTTTTAAACACACGTATCTTTTGACTCAATATCATTCCAAACCATAACGTAAAAAAACATAAACTTTTGTAGCTATATTTCGAGAATGTGGTATATTCAAACAATAAATAAAGTTAATCAATCGAGTAAACATTCATTCATAATCATGATCATTTGTAAGAATTCATCAGATAAAGTTAAAGCATGGGAATAATGGATGAATAAGCTAAGAATACTGATTATTGGCCTTCTTTATATTAATTCCATTATTATTTTTCAGCCTTCGGGTTTAATATCGGCATTAGATGAATTTGAAAAAGCTCCTATCTTTAAATCCCAGTTTGAAAATTATACGGTTATAGAAGATGGAATTGGTCAAAAAGGCCTCTTTACTAATGATTCTCAAATGCATAATTGGCTCTTAGAAGATCTAGCTCTAAGTCAAGTTGTTTTTTTCTCAATTTATCCAAATAATAGCCTAATAAAATCAGAATTATCAGTAAAAGTGTTTAATCCAATTGGGATAGAAATTATTTTTCAAGAAACACCATACCCAGTTCAACCCTTTTTGGGTTCATGGACTGTATCAAGTCCTGGTAATTGGTATATTCAAGTTGGTATTTCTACGAGTCCTAACAATCAATCTTACACTATATTAGTATCCATTCCAGAGACTAAATTCAATGAGGCTTCTGCAGAACTAATTAGTGAAAGCCAATACCTAGGTAATTTTTCTCACAATCATGAAGTGCATTATTGGAAGGTGGTTTTGGCTGAAAATCAAAATGGTACCTTATTTTTGAAAGAAGGAACACCAAATGTACTTTTAGATTCTGAAATTACAATATATCCGCGTTCGATTGGTTTACAAAACCCTGTAATTAGAGGAGCTCAAATAAAACCAGCAGAGGGGTCATATAATTTCACTTGGATTGCTAGGTCAACCGATACTTATATTATAAGAATTAATCATTTAGTTCAGTTAGGCTTTCCTATTGGAACATACAACATTTCGTTTTCAGCTCAAAGTAGCGGGTACAATTTTGACACAGCAAATATCCTTCCTCATAATAAGACAATTTCAGTTAATCTTGAAAGGGGTTATACTCCCCGAATAAAGTTCTATTTCTGGTTTGAGGTAAACTCTAGTCCTTCAATAGCAAAAATAAGTGTTTTTGAATTTAATTTTACTACTAATTCTGTTTTAGATTTTGCTATCGTGGAGATTTTCGATGAATGGGGACAGAATCGACTCTTCATTGGAGATGAAGGCCAAGAGCTAAGAGATGGCGAAATTAATTACACGGATACTTTAGATGGAGGAAAATACTATCTTGTAATTTCTCCTCAAAGTAATGCAGTAGGGACCTTTGGAATCTTATATGAAGTACGATTACCAAAACCCTTCATTTGGAATCCCTTCTCTATATTTCTAACCTTTATTTTTCTACTAGCACTACCAGGATCATTAATATACATTAATCATACAGGAAGATGGTATCGTATAGATCAATGGACTGTTGAATTTTCTTTGGAGGAAACCTATAAATTTTTTAAATATAATTTTAGTGGATTATTTAATATAAAAGAGGTTCCCAATGATTCGATTTTAATTCGGATATCAAGTATCCCCTTACCAACATTTGGGATATTGAATTTCATCGAGTCGTCAGAGTCAGAAACCTTAGTGTTTTGTAAAAGAATAAAACGACGAATCGAATGGGTAATGTTTTTATTGATTGGTTTTTTTATTTTTGATATTGTAAATTTAATTTATTTTACAATTTTCTCTCAACATTTGTTACCATTCTATATTGCTAACCTCACAGAGTTATTTCTGAGTCTTGCGGGGCCTACTGTTATTCTAGCAATTTTTGTGTTATTTATTAACATTTCATCTTATATTACCTACACTCAATTAGTTAGTCGTGTTAATTTTATTGTAAATAATTATGCACATACAAAAACTGAAGGTATAATTACCCCAAGTATTGATCCTGCACAAGCATTGAAAAATATCAATTATGTTCGGGTCCTTTGGAATCAAGCTAAACATGCGTTTAAAGAAAATAATTATGAACTTTTTGTGATAAAAGCAGATGCAGCAGTAAAAAATCTTCTAACTACTCGTTATTTACAAATTGTTTCTAACAATCTTTACGATAAACCTGATTTTCAGGTTCAAATAACAGAATTAAGAGAACGTGGATTTGATCTTCCAAACGACAAAAAAATTGCACATTTCCGTAATTTACGAAATAGGATTGTACATTCATCCGTTACCTTAGATGAAAAGGAATCAGTTGATTGCTTTGCTTTTTATTCAACATTTATTACTCGATTAGGTCTTAGACCAACATAACCTAAGAAATTAATTTCATGGAACGTTATAATTTTCAATAAAATGTTTTTAATTGCATTTACCATAATACTTATTTAAAGGGTCTACCTATTAATCGAGTAAAATAGCACATTAGCAGTCTTGGAGGTTGTTGTCACGGTCGAGACTATAGTAGAAGAAGCTGAACTCCCTGATTCCTGTAAAAAAGTATTCAGCGTTATTATAGAAGAAGGGCCTCTAAGTTCAAAAGAAATTGTGTCAAGAGTATCCTGTTCTACTCGGTCAGTTCGATACGCACTAAAACGACTCTTGGATAACGAATATGTGGAAAGACATCCATGCCTCGAAGATATGCGTCAGACAGTATATAGTGCAAATATTAACCTTTTCAAGGGAGAGATGTCGGCACTAAGAAGAATACAATGACACTATCGTAATTGAAGAAGAAAATTCTTCTAATAGCATTCTTGTAGAAAAAATTTTGCCTTGAATATTATTCTGTGTGACTTCCCCCAAGTTTAATGGATGATTTAGCTAGTCTAATTTGATTATTTTCAATAAATCCTTCCGCACGTAGAATATGTCCTTCAAAATGAGTTTTATCTAAACTAAATCTTACCCCAATGCTAAAATTAAATGTTTCGCCTTCGACAAGAGTTGAAATCAACTTTTCAGAGGTACCTTCATAAATTTCAACCTCTTTTGGGATTTGAACCTTAATTTCTAGATTTTGAAGAGCAAGTTTTCCAATATTTTCAGCACGAATGGTTACAAAATAGTCCAAATCTTCTTCTATGGTATCTGATTCCATTATTATTTTAAGAGCTGGGGTAGCATCATTAACATTAATAGAAAGGGTATTTGATAAACCTGGATAATCACCTTCTTCCGAAGGAATAATATATTGTAATGATATTGGTCCAATTTCCCATTTTCCAGGTAGATTTGGTATTAAAGTAAAAATGCCTGTATAATTTTCCCCAGTACTCATTTTTAAAGGGAGCTCAGGCATTGTTGAACTAATCAACCTGAAATTAGTGGTTTTTAAATTTAATGTTTTGATGGCTAAAGGTGCATAGGCTGTAAGCTTCGCAGAGACGGAAAATTCTTCACCTTTTTGAATTTGGTCTTTCATCTCTAGATTAGTAAGAGATATTTCAACTTCACATAAAGAACACCTCTGCATTACAAGTTCTGCAGTTTTTAAAATTGTTGCAAAGCCGAATGGAAGACCAGTTTTTGGAAGGTTTTTCTTCTCTAGAAATGTATCACTTGAGTGAATAAGATTCCAACTTACCTGTATAGAATTAGAATATTCATCCTTAGGATTATATTTAAGTTTTTTATACATTATAGCTAAGAACTTGAAGTCTTTTTCAGCAAGATGAATAAGAAATTTCATATATTCAAATTTAAACTTTGAGATAGGAGGATTTTTACTTATACGAGCCATTAATAATCCCCGCTCTATATCTTTTAAGATCTCTTTAATGGTGTATTTGGAGTTAAGACGAGTATCTAGTAGGTCATAATATAATGTAAGGGAAAGTTCATGCATTTCAGCTTTCTCTGCGCTCAATGCAGCATTATCCAAACAAATAATCTGATTTTCTAAAGCTCCTTGCTTTTGAAAATGTTTATATGCCTTTTGAAATGATTTTAAGGCCAATTTATATTGTTTTTTCGAATATGCTTCTTGGCCTTTCTCTAGATCAAGCTCTGGATTAGGTTGAAAGAATTTTTTTAAAAAGGACATTATAATCACTTGATAATTATTAATGGCTTTAAGAAATTGAATGTTTCAACAAAATAATTGGATTCTCATATTATTTTTGAAAGTTTGTAGTAAAATTGTTGCGTTAGAAATAAGAATTTTGAGGGAATTAGAAAAACCAAATGGCTAGGAAACTAAAAAAATTTAAAGAATAAAAAGGTGAATTCGTTATAGGCTTATAGAGAACGAATAAAATTCATTAATTCTTGTTCACGTTTACGAAGTACTTCTATAACAGTTTCTTTTAGCAGCTGTGCATCTTTTATTGATTTACCGATATCATAAATTCGACGTGATAATTCAACATCTCCCAAGACATAATTAATCCATAACGCTAAATCAGACCTTATAACTGGGCCATCTAACTCACGGTCCTCAAAAAAATCATAAGTAGTTTCTCTAAAGACATGAAATTGAGCAATAGTTGCTGGAATCTCAGGAAGAATTGAGATCAATTCGGGAAGATTGGTAATTGTAGCTAGAACTTTTCCATTACTCCCAAAAAACCGAAAAGCTAGCTCTGGGGAACATTTTTTAAAGGCTTCCTTGGGAATGTTCTCTTCTAAGTTTATACCAACCACATTCGATCACTGGGAGACTCTTAAATCGTTGCCTTATTAAAGGTTTCCATATTTTTCGGCTTTAATAGGAATTAGAGCACCTCTATGGAATTAGATTTTTTGTTTTAAATTAAGAATTTTTCTTATTTTAGCAAATAGTGGTAAAAAAATAAATGATTTTCTTAAACTTGATCTTCCAAGATTTTTAGAATAAATAAATTATTAAAAACTCTTTAAAATGAACAAAAACCTGAAAAGACCAAAATTCTGATGATTCAAGTTTTGTCACCTTTTTCAAATCATTTCAGCAGTTTGTTTCATTCAAAAATACTATTGCATATGACCAAGGATTTAAAATAGATTACAATATCTATCTTTCAGTTTATTTATAATACTTAAAATGAAGTGATCATTATTCATTTTAAAGGTGGAAAAAGTTGCCCCCTATCCGTGATATAGAATGGGAGATCGCTAAAGGAAAGGTTCTAGAAAACCAGAAGAATGCTGAATTAGCCCAAAAATATGGTATTTCTCATGAGAATAATGTTTCCCGCATCTATTCACGATTTGTTGAAAAAATAGAGCAAACTGAAAAAGATCTTATTCTTGCCATTGAATTGGGTTTGTATAAGCCTACATGGTTAGAGTTAAAGGATAAATCTTGGGATTCTGAAATAATGAACTCACCTTCAGTACCTAGTACCGGGAATCAATGATTTATTCTGAACCAAAACGTGAATAAAGAATTTTTTTTCTTTTATTCATACGATGTTGTAATTTATCAACTGTAGAAGCAACCTCAAAAATTTTACAAATTGGATAATGAGGGTGAGAATAAGTACCAGGAATACTAATGTGTGAAGCAATCCTAAATGGGATTTTTGGCACTAATTTAGAGTTAGGGAAATAGATAGGGAGTTTTAATCCATAACTTTTAATTTTTCGATTAAAAGTATCCTTAATGAAACTTTGGATTATACTACGACCTAATTTTAATTCCCAAAGGCGAAAATTTTCATCAAAGGTAGGTACAATTGAAAATGGAAATAATTCATTATCTTTTATTGTGAAATAAATGGTGTAAAAGCCAGTAATTTCCAGAAAATGGATTATTCTCTTGAAACTATTAATAATTGAATCCTGTGTTAAATTACTAGTAGTAATAAAAGGGAATAAAGCGTTTTTTTCTAATGGATAGAGGAGAAATTGATGATTATTTGGTTCAACTAAGGTTTGGAGACCTAAGCAAATTACTTGTTTTTGGCTCTTCATAAATGCTATAGAATGAATCCTAGAAGCGGGTACAGTAATCCCGCTATAATTTTTTTGAATCTTCTGCAATATAGCTTGGGATGGAATATAAAATGAATTTTCAGGACAGAGAAAAATTATTGGATTAGTTTCTATAATTTCTAGCTCAGAAGCTGATTGGATTATGAAATTTGATTGAATTATTGATTCTTCTCTAATTTTCTTAAAAAAATCATAATCAGAGAGAAATAACTGAGTTGTACTTTTAAATGGAAAAGAATTCTTTATGTTATTTGCAATAGAGGAGAATTGTTTTGCATCTCTATGGAAAGGCGAACATGCTATTAAAAAATCAAATTCTATTTCCTCGATCATAATAAGAGTCAATTCAAAAAGGTATTGGTCAATAGAGCGCTGATCTGGAGTGGAAATCTCTTCCTTAACTGCCTGTTTAACAACTGAAAATTTCCAATTCGCATATTTTCTTACTTCAAGATTACCCATAAGATCAACGGATCCAATTTGTATATCTGGGAATTTGGACTTAATCGAGCGGACTAGTGATCCTACTTCATATCCAATAATCAAAACTCGTTTAGAATCTCTTAATTCTTGCATATGGCTACCCAGATTGAAATTGTGAAAATACTTTTCACATGTAAATTAAAAATACAACATGTTGTATTAATAAATCCAAATGTTGATAAATTAAATTAATACTATTCTATTAATTAGTAGAGGAAAACTTGGTATCATTTTCCGTATAATGATCGTTTGATTAGTTTTAGATGAAGAATGTAGCTGTAAATCATTATAATTTTACAATAAAGCTACATTATTCTTTTTGATTAAAAATTTAGGAGTAAACAGATATGCAAGATGTAAACCGTGATCGATTTCTGTATTTACAAGTAATTATTGATTATTTAAAAATCAACAGCCATAGAATCGCACATCACGTGTTGACAAGGACTCCAAACCCCTTATCATCGAGAGAAGATTTGAAATCTCTTATTCCTTATATTGATGGATATGTTGCTGATATATTAACATTAGACGCCAATTCATATAAAACTTTTGTGAAAAGTGTTCAATTTGATGATTTGGTTGCTCATTTTCATGGAGATTACTCTTTGAATGAGAGTTTATCGGCACTTGAAGGTAAAGGTCTAGAAAATATCCATTATATCTTTGTAACAAATGGGGTATTAATTCCAACTTTGGTGAGTGAAGAATTCTTATCAAATTACAATTTTTTAAAAGAAATAACCTTTTTAGAAACTAGATTTGAACCGAAAAGTATCCATGCCATTGGAAATCCCTCTATTTACCTTAGGAAAGTAGTTAGTCAAATAAAAGAAATATTACCTTTCTTTGAAGAAGTTCTCAGCGACATGTGTAGTTGTGGGGGTATTTATCATAAGGGAAAATATCAGATTAATTATTGGGGAAAAAGTTTACAAATTGAATATTCAGTTTGTCCAAGCTGTGGAATTCAAAAAGAAGCACCTGAAAACGCAGGTCAAGTTATGAATTTCGTACAAAAACTTTCTGCAGAGTAAGAACTAACCTTATTATTAGGAGGATTATCTAGACCAAAATTATAGTGAGAAAAATTCCTATTTTAAAGAATATGGATTATTAAAGTTGATAAATCAGATTATTAAAAAATAGTTCGATATTTCAATCAAGAATGTTAGGAATATAGAAAATTAAAATAAAAATTTGCATCAGATGCTAAAATACTTATGAAGGGAGAAAAGGTGAAAAGAAAAGTCGGTTGCAGTAACCTTAAGAAGAGTAAGTTATTGAACAATCGCTTTTCTTTTCTTATTTAACCAATATACCTTCTTTCTTATAAGGTTTCCTGTTTATACATTTCCTTTTTTTAAGAAAACAGAGTTAAATAGACCGTTTTTTCTTTTAATTTATGACTTATTTTGCTAATGGTATCAAAGTAAAAGCATGATAATGCATCATGTTCCTTCGCATTATCGTATCTATGAATAAGTTCTAACTCGAGTTACTCAACTGATGTAATACACATCAAGTAGCTTCAACAATTTATCCCTATCAAACCACTATTTCGAGGAAAAGGCTAGATGATATTACTTCTTCTGAGGTAAGTAACATTGAAATGCATATCATAAAAATCAATGTAAGACTCTAAATAGGAAATATCGTTTTTTACTGATTTAAAGCCATTATCTCTATTATCTAAATAGTTTTTTATTTAAAAAGTGACTAAACCTCCGATAAAATTAGATTTCTAACATTTTTTCCTTTTCCTTTAAAAACAAGTTTTTAATGATAATATAAAGCTCTTTGCATAGGTTATCAAAATATTGGAGAATAATTATTTTATTCTAGGTTTCCAAGTCAATCTTAATGTTATGTTCTTTAAAGTTGTATCACTTAAGAGAGTCTTGATTTCCAATTTTCAACTGACTTTAAAATTTCTTCTTTAATCTTAATTAAACTTTCCTGAGTTATTGTTTTACTACGAGACAATTTTTCGAGATTTAAAGCAAAACGATTCATTTCATAGGAAATAGTCCCTGAATAAATAAGGGTGAATAGATCATCTTTGCTCGATCTAATTATATTTACCATACCTTGAGCTGAATCAGCATTTTTAATTTTAGCAGCAAATGAATCAAAGAAAGAGGAAACTCTTCGCGAATCCGTTGATTGCAATTTTTCCCTCTCTTTAATTTCGACTGCAATTCCTACTATAGCATTCGCAATTGTTGGTTCTAGCCGATTCATTTCATGAATAATTGTCGTTTCGAGGTTTTCATCAACTATTGCAGTTAATACAACCTTTGGAGTTGAATTAATTACAGTTGAAAGGAGTAATCCTCCTGTTGTCCTCACTGTCATATTAACAAAAGCCCCTGAAAGTTCACGCGATATCGTATCTCCTGTAGAGGTAACAAGACTACTTAATGCACTTAAAGCTAGTTCCACTTCTTCATTATCTACTTTTGAGTGTGTAATTATAGGTAAACCAGATTCATCGGATAAGACACAAATTTTAGCTCCTAAATCCACAATTGAAGCGATTAACACGGATAAAGATTCAACATCTGTTGACATTCAGTTACCTTCCCAGTCTGATACATTAGCTTATATAAGGAATTTATCTTCAAATAAAAAGTGTATGTAAATAAGATTTACGAATTTTCAATAAAGGAATCAATTTGTTCAAGGTACAAATATCGCGATAGGTAAAACTTATAGGAATGTTGGGCAATACCTCCAAATAAGATAATTAAACCATTATAATCTTATTAAATAATATTATATCACTGCATTTAGTTTTTAAGTAAAGTAACCCCAATAATTATGGATATTACATTAGTAGAGATGGTCAATATATGGAATTATCTCCAAATGTCGAACGTATTCAATATGCTATTCGGGATATTGTCTCTACGGCAAAAGAGGTTGAAAAAAAGGGGAAAAAACTATATTATTTTAATATAGGAGATCCCGATAAATTTGATTTTGATACACCTAACTATTTAAAATCTGCTTTAATAAAAGCCTTAAATGAACCATTTGCTAACGCCTATAGTGATTCTGCAGGAAATCAAAATCTAAGAAAGGCGATTGCTGATAGACAAGAAAGATTGTGGGGTACTAAACTTAATCCAGAAAAAATCCTAGTGACAACGGGTGTTTCTGAAGCTATATCATTTATCGCAGCTAGTATGGCTCCGAGCATTGAAGTGTTAGTTCCTTCCCCAATATATCCTTCTTATCTTTCGTATTTCAATTTTTATAATATAAATCCAATTCAATACAATAATGATGAAAAAAACCATTGGTATCCTGATATTGATGATATTAGAAACAAATTAACCTCAAAAACGAGAGCAATTCTTCTAATCAATCCTAACAATCCAACAGGGGCAGTATATCCTCCTAAAGTTGTAAAAGAAATCACTAATGTAGCTGGGGAGAATGATCTTCTGATAATTTCTGATGAGATTTATGATCTCTTAAGCTTTAAAGATAATTTTAAATCAACAGCTTCATTAACTGATCTTCCCGTTTTGGAATTGAATGGTATTTCAAAAACATTTTTATCTCCAGGATGGCGACTAGGATGGGCAAACTTGAGAGATGATGACGAGAAATATACTAATTTTTGGGAAGCTATGGCCAAACAATCACGAATAAGATTATGTTCAAATTCTCCAATCCAGATTGCAGTAAGTGAAATTTTGAATAAACCAATGGATTTTCTTCCCAATGTTAAAAAGAAAATAGAAAACCGCGCATTATATTTCGTCAAAAGAATAAATGAGATGGATGGGTTATCAGTTTCTCCTCCCGAAGGAGCATTCTATGCTTTTCCTAAAATTGAGAAAAAAATACCTGATCGTCAATTCGTTCTAGAACTATTAAAAGAAACAGGAGTATTATTTGTATTTGGAAGTGGCTTTGGAGAGTTAGGGAAAAGTCATTTTCGATCTGTAGTTCTCCCTCAAGAAGATGAAATGACAATTGCATTAGATTTAGTGGAAAAATTTCTTAAAAAAATTCCTTAGAATTACAAATGAGATGTGTAGAGGATGACAAGGATAGACGAAATCAAGAAGATCGAGCTATACCCAATTATAGGGACAGATAGCCACCTTAATGTAAAGGGATTAAAAGATGAAGATGGACGCAATAGAACAGGGTTTTTTATCACTGGAATGAGATTTATCAACATTGAACAGCCTGAACCTCGCCGGATAAGAGCTCGGATTTCTTGGAATATCGAAAATCAAGCTATAGAAATTGAAGAAAATGTCTCCAGTATGATGAAAAGAGGTATTGCACTATCAGTTTTTTCTATAGGAATTAAGGAGGGTGAAAGTGGGTTAGAATTTCAAGAACCAGTCATCATAAGAGGGAATCCCGAATTTACAGACCATTCATTCGAAGGAACCTCAATACGATGTTCTTGGATGGATAGCCCATTAATGTTAGAGCTTTCATCTTCAGAAGGACGATTCTTATCAACTAAATTAAGAACTAAGCAACAAATAGTTGAAGTTAGAATCGGTTAAAGGATTAAATCAAATTTTTAGTGAATTACCTTTTTTTCCTCTTAATTATTCTTAAGATTTTGTTATCTAGAAATAAAAAAACACTTTCTAGGTTATGACAACTTATTTATTTTTCAATTTGATTTGTAAATCTCTTTAAACAAAGAAGAAAAAAAGATTTAATAGTACTCTTCTTCAATATAATGATTGTTAAAGAACTCACAAACAGGTGTTCTCTCGATGGTTCCTGATGAAAAA